>JANQRQ010000293.1 GCA_028284485.1 Planctomycetaceae bacterium
GCACGCCGTCTTCCGAAAGCATTTTGATCAATTCGGGCACAGCATTCGAACCGGCTCCCGTCGTCAGAAGTGCAGACACTGCTGAATTTCGAACAGGTGCCTCCTGATCGCGGATCGCATTGATCAGAACATCAACGGTCGTCTCGGAGACGGCCCCGATATTCCCTAATGCTGCGATTGTCGCCGCGCGAACCTTCGCGTCGTCGTCGCTGGTCGCCCGTCGAAGCTCGTTTTCGGCGAGTTGCGCCTCAGGTCCGAGGTCATGGAGCGCGAGCGCTGCGCCGGCCCGCACAACCGGTTGTTCGGCGCGTAATCCTTCCACCAATGCAGGAATCGCCGGCTTGCCAATCTTTCCCAAAGATTGTGCAGCAACCTGACGGACGTGCTCGTCGTCATCACGTAATGACGCGATCAGCAAAGGGATGGTCTGGGAGCTTTCTTCCGGCATCCATCCCAAGGCCCGAACTGCCGAAGCGCGAACTTCTTCGTTGGAACTGCCCAACGCTTCCGACAATGCAGGAATAGCCGGTTCTCCAATCTTGCCCAACGCATATGCCGATCGATACTGCACCTGTTCCGATCGATCGGAGAGGCTGCGAATAAGTACGGGGGCGGCGGCAGCGGCACTTGGTCCAATCCGTGCTATCGCAGTGACCGCACCGGCCCAAATCTGCTCGTCGTCATCTTTCAACGCATCGATCAACGAAGAAACTGCAGGTGCAGCAAGCGGCCCAAACTCCGCGAGTGCATATGCGGCATCGCGGCGTGCTTGTAGCTGCGAACCGTTAAGCTGTTCAATAAGTCGGGCTATTTCCGCCTGTTCCTGGCAGTACACCGGAGGACAGCCGACGTTTACCAAGATCAATGCAACGAGCGTCAAGCAAGCTTTTGTCTTCATCATCGTGCCTCGCAACCGTAACATCATCCGATTGCAGACTTCTCGAATCTGCGCCTCGTCGCCCAGCACTGCATTTTCTGAGGCAGTCGGCCGGTCGCCGAATCCGTTTCGATGACGTGATTGATTGTTATCCGAGATAGGGCAGCCGCCCCGTGCTATCGCCCAAATAGTCGATGGAGACTCCAACCCGATCCAGCATCGACAGGAACAGGTTGGTCATCGGAGTCTCCTCTTCATAAACGACGTGGCGGCCGGATCGAATCTGTCCCCCGCCCTGACCGGCAAGCAACACCGGCAAGTTCTCGTTGTTGTGCCGATTTCCATCGCTGAGTCCGCTGCCGTATAGGATCATGCAGTTATCAAGCAATGTGCCGTCACCTTCCGGAATGGCTTTCAGCCGTTCCAAAATATACGCGAACTGCTGAACATGATACCGGTTGATGCGACTGATTTTGTCGAGCTTCACCGGATCATTGCCGTGATGCGATAGATTATGGTGACCGTCAGGCACTTCGATTTCGCGGTAGCTGCGATTGCTGCCAGCCCGACCAAACATAAATGTGCACACTCGGGTCAGGTCCGACTGGAAGGCCAAAACCATCATGTCACCCATAAGGCGTAAGTGTTCGGCGTAATCATCAGGAATTCCCGCGGGTAGCGGCATTCCGTCGATATCGACCGATTCCGGCGACTTCCGATTTGTCTGTTCCAAACGACGCTCGATCGCGCGAACTCCCGCCAGGTATTCATCGAGCTTATGCTGATCGTCGCGGCCAAGTCTTGAATGCAATTGCTTGGCATCTTCGGCAACAAAGTCCAATAGGCTCTTTTGAAAGAAATCCCGCTTGGCTCGTGCCTTGTCGTTGTCGGTTTGATTGTCTCCACCAAACAATCGTTCAAAGACCAAACGCGGATTAATCTCCTTAGCGACGGGACTATTGGCCGAAGCCCAGCTAATGTGATGCGAGTACGCACATGCATATCCCGAATCGCAGCTTCCTGTCGTACGCGCTGCATCGCAGCCCAGTTCAAGCGACGGAAAACGAGTCGTCTTTCCCAGGTGACTGGCAGCAACTTGATCAACGGAAACTCCCACGCGAAAATCTGCACCGGCAGTCTTGTGCGGTTGTGCCCCCGTCAGAAAGACCGATGCCGAGCGAGCATGGTCCCCGGGGCCGTCGCCATTCGCCCGACCTTTGTCGTGTGTCAAGCCCGTCAAAACTGTTAGGTCGTCTTGCACTCGGGCCAATGGTTCGAGAATCGTCGGAAGATCGTAGTCGTAACCGCTTCTTTGCGGAGTCCACAGCGGCAAGTGTGCACCGTTGGGGACGAACATAAATGCCATCCGCTGAGGAGAGGCCGTCTCTTTCAATGCGTTGCCGGCTCCGACAGCCACCGTCGGTTGCATGGCATCGAGCAGCGGCAATGACAGCGAAGCGCCAAGCCCCTTAAGAACCGTTCGCCGCGACAATTGATTTCGAAATGCCATCGTCAATCTCCCTTCGATCCACGCATGCGAAACGGATCGCTGCGAACAATTGCTTCGATCAGGACGGAGAATCGATAATCGTTATTTTCGAGTTCTGCGATAATTTCATCAACCGCACAACCATCGTATGATTCTAGACCCCGTCCGACCGCGAACGTTAGCACTTTTTCTGCGAGACACCGCACAAAGTCGTCCCGGTACGATGTTTTCAAAATCGCCCGCAAATCGCTTGGACCTTGAAACGAACGGCCGCCTGGTAGCGTACCGGACGGATCAATCTGAAATTTCCCGTCTTTTTCCCGCCAGGCCCCAATTCCGTCAAAGTTTTCGAATCCAAACCCTAAGGCATCCATCTTTGTATGGCAGACTGCACAGTTGGGATCGGCTCGGTGTTGCTCCATGCGTTCACGTAACGAACCAAGCAACTCCGCATCGTCTCCTTCAGCCAGTTCTTCGACATTCGGTGGCGGCGGAGGCGGGGGCGTTCCCAAAATGTTCTCGAGGATCCATTTGCCTCGCTTCACGGGAGACGTCCGGGTCGGATTGGACGTTAGCGTGAGCACACTCGCGTGGGTTAACACGCCGCCACGGCGCGAATCGGTCAGTTTCACTTTGCGAAAGTCGCGACCGCTGACCTCGTTGAAACCGTAATGACGTGCCAAGCGCTCATTCACAAAAGAATAGTCTGCATCGAGAATCTCCAACACGCTGCGATCGCTTCGCATGACGTGCTGGAAAAAGTGCAAAGTTTCCTGCTCCATCGCTTCCCGCAGGGCTTCGTCGAAATCGGGATACTGCTCGGGATCGGGTTCCATGATCGCTAGTGCCCGCAGCTGTAGCCATTGGCCGACAAGGTTTTCTACCAACGCATCCGATTTCGGGTCGAGCAGCATGCGCTGGATTTGTTCATTTAGGACCTTGTCTTGGGAAAGTTTTCCCGAAGCGGCGACTTGAAACAGTTGTCGGTCCGGCATGGAACTCCACAAGAAATACGATAGTCGTGTTGCCAGTTCGTAGTCGTTTAGCAAACGGCTTTCTGTCTCTGGCAACTCGTCATCCAATTCCACACGAAACAAGAAGTGAGGCGAAACAAGAACGGCTTGTATGGCGAATCCGACGCTGTGGTCGAAATCGCGCCCATGATCGTTGGCGGCTTTGGCGAGCAGCATCAATCGATCGATTTCGCCTTGGCGCGCAGGACGACGGTACGCCCGCGTGACAAATCGCCTGACAATCCGCTGGACGCAATCGCGGGCGGATACCTCCTGCGACGGCCGACAGAAAATAATTTGATCGCGAAGTGACTTGTCGGCAAGCATTCGATCGACAATTTGTTCCGCCGCCGCCACGTACTTTTCCATCAACAGCGGAGGCAGCGAGAGCATCTCTCCCATGTTGTCAAATCCGTTCCCAAGATTGTCGTCGGGGAAATCTTGCGATGGATGGAAGTCGACACCCACTAAATCGCGAATCGTGTTGTCGTATTCCGTACGATTCAGCCGACGAATTGTGACACGCCCAGGATGGCGATGCTCCGAGCAATCGAACTCTTCGAGACGGGCGGAAATCCATACCAGAAATCGATCACGCTCGGCGGCTGACGGTTGCGGGCGGTCTTCCGGTGGCATTTCGTGGCCCGACACCATATCGAAAACAGCCTGCCACGAGTCGCGGTCACTATCGACGTCGGCATGTTTCACAAATTGATCCAACGGCAATTCGGCTTTCGGCTTTTTGCCGCCATGGCACCCGACGCAGTGCATTTCAAGAAATGGCACAACGTCGTGCTGAAAGGCCTCCTCAGACGAGACTTGATCCGGTGTTGACGCAGACGGTGTCGTCGGTTCGTCCGCCTGCACGGTCAGCGCGGCGGCGGGAAGCAATACGATTCCGACGCTGCATCGCATTAATAAACAGTAAACGAGTCTGAATCGGTTCAAGCCATGTCTCCGCGATTGCTGCGGTTTCAATACAGTTCGCCGTACAGGTCGGTCTGTTAGTCGTAAGTGGATTGACCGGTTGCGACTGAAGAATAATTTCTGGCAGCGCCCAGTATTTGATTCGGAAAAACTCGACGGTATGAGTTTATGGTAGGCAACCTGGTCGTTGCAGGCTGAATTACAGGTAGGACGACTCGGATGGAAAATGGTCGGTGGGTATGCTCAGGTTTTTTCCATCTCTTTTCTATTTTAAGCAATGACGGTCGAAAAACCATCCCCAGATCAAAATCTGTTGATCCATCGAAACGCATTTCGAAATCTGGGACTGGGACGACTGTCGTGATGCGGTTGCGACCAGCATTTACCGGCAAATACTTCGCGCGATCAGCGAGGACCACAGCACGAAAGGGATCGAATGGGCCCGTGCGCGCAGATGCTCGATTCACGATCCCGTGGTCGGCGAATGGCTCGAATCAGACGGGTTTACCAGGCCGTGTGCATCCGTCGGATCAAGGAACGCGGCGACGCGTATCGCCATTGTCCTCTTGATCGCTCCCCGACGGCTCGCCCGGGCCGGTGGCTGAAGCCTTTTCAATCGGCTTTTTGGCCCTGGCCAGTGAGAACGGAATGACATGCGGTTCGTGCAATTGATGGTCTTGATCGGTTGCAACAATGCGATCGGCCTGTTGCACGGCCTGAACCTCGTCGTGCGTGTATGAGTCGGCGGCTGCCGATGTTTCAACTGCGACTTCTTCGCTGTCGGAGGAATCACCTTCAGTCTTTTTCGACTTCGCGTGAAACAACGCTTTGTAGGCAGCACACGACTCCAACAATTTCTCATGTGACCCGTATGCAATGACGCGGCCTGCCTCCATAACAACGATCTTCGAAATCAATTCGAGTATGCTCGGGCTGACGTAGTGCGTAATGATAAAGGTCGTGCGTCCTTTGACAAACTTCTTCAGGGCACTGTGAATGAGGTTTTCGCTAAGGGCATCCACCGCCGACGTGGCTTCATCAAGAATCAGGATTGTCGGGTCACGCAGGATGGCTCGTGCCACGGCAATTCGTTGCCTTTGACCTCCGGAAAGTCGTTGTCCCTTTTCCCCAACAACGGTATCAAATCCGTCGGGCAGCTCGTCGAGAAACTGCAGGACGTGCGCTTGCCGAGCTGCCGCCTCCACTTCCTCTCGAGTGGCTTGTGGTTTTCCGTAACGAATGTTTTCGTAAATCGTGTCGTCGAACAACAATGTTTCTTGGGTGACAACACCGATCTGGCTACGCAAGTCGCGTGAACGAACGCTGCGAATATCGATGCCATCGACGAGAACGGCGCCGATGTCGGCGTCGTAAAACCTAGGCAGCAAATTGACCAACGTCGATTTGCCCGATCCATTGGTACCAACAACTGCGACTGCTTCACCCGCGGGAATTGTCAAGTTTACGTTGTTGAGCGCGAACGGATGCTGCTTTCCGCTCTCGACATCGTCATACGAAAAAGCAACGTTATCGAAACAGACCGAATCGGAATGTCGGGGCAGCACGCGCGGCGATTCTGGTTCCGTCACCAACGGACGTTGATCAATCAGCGCGAAGATACGGTCTATTGCTGCGGAAGATCGCTTTAGCCGATTGTAAGCCGACGATAGCTTTCGGGCCGGGTCAAGAATACCGGCCAACAGGGCATACAGCATCGATAATTCCGCGACCTCCATCGGTGTCGTGGAGAGTCGGATTCCCCAAATTTCTTGCGTGTTACGCAGCACAAGATAAGCACCAGGTAATACGGCGACAGAAACGGCCAACAGCCCCAGCAGTTCGATCGTGGGGCTGGTCAGCGCGTCGATCCGCACCACCTTCATGGCTTTGGTGTAGTAGGCTTTGTTCTCCTGATGAAATCGCTGTCGATGTCTTCGCGCTCCGTTAAAAGCAATGACGACTTTTAGGGAATCAAAAGTCTCCTCAAGCGATTTATAAATCTGGGACATGCTCTCCATCATCCGCTGCCCTGCCTGTTTCAGCATGCGTCCGTAGCGATAGAACACCAGCCCGAGGATCGGCAGAAACAGCAGCGACATCAACGTAAGTTGCCAATTCACGTAGAATGCCATCACGATACATGCCGCCGCTTTTAGCGGTTCGCGAATGATCTTTCCGCCCAACAAGGTCAGGCCGTTCGTCATCATGGCGAAGTCGTAGGTGAAGCGCGACATCAGATCGGCTGTACCACTTTTCGACAACGACTGATAATCGAGGGTCAACGTGTTGCGAAAACACTCCTTGCGAATGCCCATAACAGACAATTCGACGACGTTACCGATCAGCACGTCTTGAAAGAAGATGGCTACGCCCTTCAGCGCGGTGAAGAGCAACAGAACGCCGAGAATAATTGCAAACGTATCGAACCGGTCGTCTGGTACCCAGGGGAGAATTCGCGACTGCACCCACGTCAGCATGGAAAGACGCTGCGTCGCGGCGCTTAGTTTGCGCTGCTTTCGAGACTGCTTAGACAGAATATCATGATAATGATCCGATTCGGGATCGACTGCTTTGGCCGCTTCCAGTTCGTCGCTGAGCGTTTCCAGCGAGATTCTGTATCCTTCGACAGTCGTGCGAGACATGTCGATTTGGTCAGACACGTAGGAACGTAGGCTTTGGCCTTCCAGCAGAACTTTAACGATGAGAAATGTTCCCGACAGATTGATCGCCCACATAGCGGCGACAATCAAAGCGAAAACGAGCGACAGCAGCAGTTTGCCGCGATAAGGCCAGGCAAATGGAAAAACGCGCGGAAAGCTATCCACAGATGGTCAAATCCTGTTCTCGTCAAACGAGATGAAGCAGAGGGGTGTAGATCGGCTGTTCTTGCCAACACGACGAGAAATTTGGGTCGGGAATTAAATCGCGATTGCCCAGTTGTGTCCAGACGAATTCGACAACCTTAACGCCCTAAATTCCCCATTCTGTCGAGAACTGCCGTTGCCGAGGCACGGTCGACGCGATAGATTCTCCCCCCCGTCAATGCTGCCCCCTCATTTCAAGTTGGGACCCTTCTCTTTCCAGGACCAGCAACACCAATGTCGTCGAGTGTCGCCCAGTCGACCTACATCTCGAACGCTCTTCGATCTGAGAATCGAATTGCAGACCGACCGGTGAAGTCATCGCGACACTGCGAGATTTGTGGCTGTTCTCAATTCGAGACCGTCAGTCAGTCCGATCGGTACGGGCAACCACTCGTGACGGAGATTTGCATCACGTGCGGAGTTGTTTCGCACCAGCAGATTCCCGACGACACAGATTCCACCCAGTTCTACGCGCATCACTATCGGCAAATGTATCAGGGTGAACAGACTCCCTCGCCGCGCCGCGTCATGCGTGCCTGGCGAAATGGCAAACGGATCTTTCGGCAACTGCGACCGTTTTTAGATCCCGTCGAAACGGTTTATGAAGCTGGTGCCGGGATCGGTTGCACAGTCAAGTTTTTCGAGCAGCAGGGATTCTCGGCATCCGGTTGTGAGCCCGGCATCGGTTTCCAACGATTTGCCGAGGGCGAACTGCAGGCCGACGTTCAATTCGCCAGTCTGTATGATCTTCCTGCACAGCCGCAATACGACCTGATCTTATTGATTCATGTGCTTGAACATTTGAATTCGCCTCGAAAGGCATTGGCGCACCTGCGAAGTCTCCTTAATCCGAACGGTTTGATCTATATCGAGTGTCCGAATCTGGCCGCACCGTTCGCTGCGCGTCATCGCATGTTTCATGAGGCACACGTTTACAATTTCACGCCGTCGAGCCTCCGCATGGTCGCCGGTCAATGCGGATTCCGCGTTGCCCACAGTTTCGGGGGGCCCGACGATCCAAACCTGCAAGTGTTGCTAGCCTCCGATGCGGTCGTCCGTTCGATCGATCGAGACAATTACTCGCGCACACGTCGCACACTCGACGGGATCAATATTTGGCGGTATCACCTGCGCTGGAACTATCTGAGGAGGCGACTTCGCAAGATCGGCAATTACGCGCTGGAGCACTTGATCTCGGGGCACTACTGTCGGTCGCTTCTCAATCAATGCCGCCGCGATGATTCCGAAGTGCGGCGGGAACGGCCGCTCGATTGCCCGCCTGTCATTCGATGACACCAGCCGCCCGCAAGTAGGTGTGGAACTACCGCTTCAAATAGTCGTCGCGGATTTTGTGAAGCTGTTTCCAAATTGCGGCATCGCGCGGCTGTGGAGAGACGCACACAAAGATGTAGTCACGATCGTTCTTCGACCACGTCCGAATTTCCAGGTTCAACTTCTGCGGTTTCTTCGTGGCGAACGGTTCGACCCA
>JANQRQ010000013.1 GCA_028284485.1 Planctomycetaceae bacterium
GCCGGGTTCGGAGGCACGCCGGACGAGATCGCCGATTTGGCAGCACTCACGCCACAGCAAGCCGTCGGTCGCATGGTCAACTATTACACAGTTCAACAAGATGATCGGCTCAAGGACTTTGTCCCGCAGCCGTACGTGGCCCCGCCGCGATCCGATGGTCAATCGAAATACCAGCGGAACTTGCAAGTCTTTTTCGGACGCGTTTCGTTCGACAACCGCCAAATGGAGAACGCTCGCGATTGGTGGCTGCGCCGCATGCTGCTTAGCACGCGACCTTTGGAAGAAAAGCTGACGCTCTTTTGGCATGGCCACATTCCAACTTCCAATGCAGGCGTCTACATGTCGTCGGCACTGATTCGTCAAAACCAGTTGTACCGCCAACACGCCGCTGGAAACTTCAGAGAATTCATCCTCGCCGTTTCGAAAGATCCGGCCATGTTGCGCTACCTCAATAACAATGCCAACGTAAAGGGCCGCCCCAACGAAAACTACGCACGCGAGTTGATGGAGCTATTCACGCTGGGTGAAGGCAACTACACCGAAGAAGACATCAAGGAAGCAGCCCGCGCGCTGACCGGTTGGACTTCTACTGGCGACGGCGCGTTTTTGTTCCGTCGAAACCAACACGATACCGGCGATAAAACCTTCCTCGGCAAGACCGGCAACTTCGACGGGGCCGACGTTGTCGACATCATTATGAGTCAGCCGCAGCACGGCCGGTATATCTGCACGGAGTTATTCCGGTTCTTCGTGCATGACGAACCGACGCCGCAGCAGATCAATGCCATGGTTTGGACGTACCGCGTCGGCGGCAATCGGATTCGTCCCGTGCTCAATCAACTATTCTTAAGTCGAGCGTTTTATTCCGACAGGGCTGTCGCGACGCGCGTCAAAAGTCCGGTGGAGTATCTCGTTTCGACCTGGAAGATGCTGGGACTGGAAGAAATCCCCCAAAGGGGACGCCTGAAGGCGGATCTTGCGGAAATGGGTCAGGTGCCTTTCTATCCGCCGACCGTCGAGGGCTGGGAAGGTGGCCAAGCCTGGATTACCAGTTCCACATTGCTGGCCCGATATAACATCGCCGGGCGACTATTGCTCGGTGCCGAAGTCGATCCTTCCCGCCCCACGCTCATGCTGCCACCCGCTCTTGCCTGGGTACCGGTGAAGCAAACAGCGGCGGCGCGCAAGGCCGATTTCTCCGTCGCCGACTGGGTCGCGGAGGCCGGTGCGAGCAGTCCCCACGATGCTGTCGCCTATTTAGAACAGCGCTTTTTGCGCGTACCTCTAGCCGAATCCAAACGAACCGAAGTCGTCGAGTTTTTGAACCAGGAAACCGATGCCATCGGCGAAGAGGCGGCACGGCAGCAAGAACTGCGTCTCCGTCGCGCGCTGCACTTGATTCTTTGCACGCCTGAATTCCAAATCCACTGATTGAGGAAATACGATGAGTCCCAATCACAATCACCGCGTGATTCGTGGAGAATCTTCCTGGAACCGCCGCGACTTCCTGCATGCGGCCCTCGGGGGCTCGCTGGCATTCGCATCAGGTATGCCTCGAGTTTTCGGGAAAATGTCGAATGCTGCCCCGCAAGAAAGCGACCACATTCTGGTTGTCTTTCAATTCAGTGGCGGCAACGACGGACTCTCGACGATCGTTCCGCATGGCATCGACGAGTACTACAAGGCCCGGCCCCGATTGGCTATCCCGAAGGAGCAAGTCCTTCCGATTGACGACGAGATCGGTGTCGTCCAAACAGCCGCACCCTTCAAACAGATGTTCGACGAAGGGAATGCCACGATCGTGCAGGGAGTCGGATACCCGAATCCGAATCGCAGCCATTTTGTCTCGATGGATTATTGGCACACCGCCGTCAACGCCGGGCCCGTTCCGCCGACCGGTTGGATCGGCCGAACCATGGACAACATCGATCCAAAAGGAGCGGAAACCCGCTCCATTCTTCACATCGGAACGGCACGCAATCTGGCGGTCGAGGGTGCGTCGCATCGACCGATTAGTTTTCGAGAGGCCGACAGTTTTGGTTGGGCCGGTCCCAAAGATGGCGAGCAGGCCTTCGAACGGATGAATCGTCAGGAAGCCGCCGGCAGCGGTGCGCTCGATTTTATCCGGCAGACTGCAGTCGATGCTGTTGCCGCTTCGAAAGAAATCCGCCTCGCGGTCAGCAATTATCGCACGCCGGTCAGTTGGCCTGCCGGTCCCGGTGGCCCGTCGAAAGCGACTCGCGATTTGCGCACGGTCGCTGCCCTGATCAATTCCAACTTCCCGGCCCGCGTTTACTACGTGTCACAAGGGGGCTTCGATACGCACTTCGGGCAAAAGGGCGCCCATCCCGGTTTGATGACGCAGTGGTCGCAGGCGGTGAAAGCTTTCCACGAGGATCTCGTCCGGCTCAAGCAGGATCATCGTGTTCTCATGCTGACCTTCAGCGAGTTTGGCCGGCGCGTGAAAGAAAACTTCTCGCAAGGGACCGACCATGGCGTGGCCGGTCCGGTCTTTCTCTACGGATCTCCGGTCGCCGGCGGTGTGATCGGCGAACATCCCAGCCTGACGGATCTCGACAAAGGGGATCTGAAGTCGGCCATCGATTTTCGCACCATTTATGCCGGCATCGCCCGCGATTGGATGCAAGTCGATCCGGCCGAGGTCGTTGGCCCCGAATTCAAACCGCTTTCATTCTTGGGGTGAGCGAATTAATTTCGATTTTGGCCCTCACTGACGTGTCGGGTTACCAAGAGGTGCCGGCATTCTCAGATTCGCTGGTTGCTAGAGACCTTGACTGTGTTTAGATCGCTCAACAACCGACAGAGTTTCTTTGGGTTGTTGGTAATCTTCTGCTTCGCCAATTGGCAGCCTGCTTGCGCACTGGAACCGATTCCCGATCGGCTCGTCGTCTTGACGTTTGACGATTCGGTCAAGTCGCAGTACACCGTCGCCCGCCCTACTCTGTTGAAGTATGGATTCGGGGCGACATTCTACATCACCGAAGGATTCAGTTTCCGCACGAACAAACAGGACTACATGACCTGGGAGGAAATCCACCAACTTCATCAAGATGGTTTCGAAATCGGCAATCACACGCGAGACCACAAGGCGCTGATCGGCAAGAACCTCGAACAACTGGAAGGTCAGGTTGCCGGCATCGACGAGGCCTGCACGATCCGCAACATTCCGCGAACAACGACCTTTGCCTGGCCCGGCAATGCAATTTCGCCCGAAGCCGTCCCTCGGTTGGCTGCGTACGGATTTCAGTTTGCCCGCCGAGGCGGTATGCCCGAATACACTCGTGAATCGGGGATTGGTCCCGCCTACGAGCCGGGCCGAGACCATCCGTTGTTGATTCCGTCGGTCGCCATCCCCCGCCCCGGTTTTACGCTGGAAATGTTTACCGAAGCCGTCGGCAAGGCGAAGAATGGCCGCATCGCCGTGTTGCAGTTTCACGGCGTGCCAGAAGGAGAGCATCCTTGGGTCAATACGACACGTGAGACTTTTGAAAAATGCATGGCTCACCTTCACGACCAAGACTACACGGTGATCGCCCTTCGCGATCTACAGAAATATGTCGACCCGACGGATGTTCCCGACGATCCCTGGGCCGTCATCAACGAACGCCGTCGGGCTCGGCTCTCCACCGACCCAGGCGATCCGTCGTCGCAGTCGGAGATTAAGGACAGCGCGAGAAATAACTGAGCGGAATGGCGCTAGCCACCGGTCGCTGGAGCTTTGAAAAGCCGGCGGCTAGAGCGGTTTACTTTTTCTCGTGGGCGTTTCTGGCTCGTCGGAGCCTGCTATCATAGAACAAAATGCGATTGTCGCGGCCACAAGTCAGCGTAATACGCTGTAGCGCCGTGCCGCTCACAGAAAAATTGGATACCTATTGATCGAATGCTCCGAAGTTATTTCTCCGCTGGGGGAGGTTGGATGCGCTAGCATCCGGGAGGGGGCACTCCAAAAGAAGCCGGCCATACTTGTTACGCTTCGCGCCTACTCACCCGGCAGCGAGTCCATACGCTGCACGGCCCGGTACAATCCCCATCCCAAGGCGATAACAAACAACGTTGCCACGCTCCCCAAAAACAGGGGGTGATTGATCAAGTTGGCCCAGGCGAAGCCAGGCGGCGGCCCCATGCGCTCTGCCGGGCGTTGTGGCCCCAATCCAACCTGGATTGGCCGATAGCCTTGGAGAAGAGAGACATGGATCGCCGCTGTATCGAATGCGCCTGCCCGCGCGTCTTCGGCACCGTACACAAGCTCGTACTGCTGTTCTGGGTTCGCCAGAAAGACCAATTCATAGGCATTGCCCTCAGCAGTCATACCTGCGACGTCCAAGGCAGCGTTGTCTCGATTGCTGATGACAACGCGGAACCGCTTCGCCCGAGTTTCCGGAAACGAAAGCGTCAGTTCATCTCGGTTCAGATCCTTAAATGCGATACGGGAAATCGTTCCCGATCCGATCTGTTGCCACGACTCGTTGACTCCCCTGCTCTGCTCGACCTCAACGACGGCCCTGCGGCTGAAGTTGTCGTCGTCCGTCTCGATTTTCAGCGATGTCAACGGCGCGCGGTTTGAATCGACAGTTACGATCGTCTGATTTTGTTCGGCGTCCTGACTGATAGTAAACTGCCCGACCGGATATTTGACCTTTTCGCTACCGACTGTTCGCTGTAGCTCAACCTCGTGCCGGAACTCAATTCGATCAATGCGAAACGGACGCCGATCGATCGTGATGCGTTCCTCACGTTCCGCTTCTTCATTGCCACGTAGCCGGCGTGTGAGGCCCAATAACTCCGATTCCTGCTCCACGGTGACATCATCGATCACGATTCGGAAATGTCGCCGGCTCGTTTCTGGGAATGTCGCGCCGTCGTTCCGTACATCCATGTAGCGGGAATAGTCGAAAATCAGTGTTTCCTCGCCGGCCGGTTCCCATTGCATACCGTCGGCCGATGTTTCCACGCGCATCCGCTGCTCGAAGTTCTTCAGCGGAGAAACCAGCTGCAGTCCGCTCGGGTTGGGAGCCTTGTCATCCAGTGTGAGCACGATTTCCAATCCACCGTCGATTGGTTTGGCAGCGAATGTCTTCGCGGCAAATGTCCGCCAAACGGTTCGGGAACCCCGGTTCTTCACCTTGCGCAGCAGAAACGAAACGGGCTTTCCGTCTCCGTCCCACAGCCGGATGTCAGCTAATCCTCTTTGTGTGGCCGAGTAAACGTTGCCGTCCAATTCGACGGACCACAATTCCGCCTGCTCAATGCTAACCGCTTCTACGTTGCGCGCGAATTGGTACTCCGTCTCGTCAGCCGCCATGGCAAGCGGTCCGCTACTCAGGATCAATGCGATCGCCGCTAACCTGCCACAAACGATTAAAGACTGTGCGGGAGGCGAAGAGTTTCGACGCGGATCGACGCTGTGGTTGCGGCAAGAGTCAGCCATCCGTGCCAGGCGGTTCACGATTCGTCTCCTCGATCCTGAGGCTCGGTGATGGCGAACGAATCCCGATACTTCAGATACACGAACGAGCCGCACAACACGAGCACTCCGAGAAGGATGAAGGCGATAATGCGATAAACCTGCTCAAGCTCCGAAAGATCGATGAAGAACACCTTCCAGGTCACGATTCCAAACAATGCCAGTCCCACGTAACGTAGCGCCCGAGTGTTCCTCGTAATGCCCGGCAAAATCACACCCAGCGCGAACAGCGACCATGAAATCGAAATCGCGCCGTACCGCATTCCTCGCAAAGAGTCAAAGGCCATGAAGAAAGAGTTTACTTCAAGAGTGAGGTAAACAAATAACAATCCCAAGCTGGTTCCACCCAGAACGACTGCTATGTCTCGTGTGTGGGAACGACTGGTAAGCAGCGCGTAGCCGCCTGCCAAAAAGCCGACAACGGCCCCGAAGTCGACCAGCCGCAGTAGCGCGTCTCGGAACGAATATGCACCGTCGTAGATGAACCGCCCAGTAATGTTCCAGGATGGTAAATCGAACGCGAATAACTTGATCAACACCCCGACCAAGAACAGCATCATGACGGCCAGCAGCACCTCGCTTTCGCGGACGAGCGCCTCATACAACAGCAGTCCACACATCCCGATCCAAAGCAGCGTAAGCAGCGGCAATTTCACCGGGGCGTACCAGTAGCCGAATGTCTGGTTAAACTCTAAATGCAGATAGACAAACAGCATTGTCAGCGAAATGCCCACCGCCAACCGCATGGCAAAGGCATTGCTCATCCAGCCGGCAATGTCGTTCTCGTCGCTGACGAGATCTCCCATCTCGCGTTCTTGCAATTGCAACAGCCGGTAAGCTCCGCCGATCGACGCGATCGGCACGCCGAACATCACCAACCGCTCTGCCAATAAGCGCATATACGCCAGCATCGAAAGGTCAGCCGCCGGTGCAGCCCGCAAGAACTGCTGCTGCAAATCGATAAAGCCGAACCGAAGCAACACGATCGCGTACAGCCCGTAACAAACGTGCTGCAGGAACCGGCTACCGAGCTTACCCGCCACCCACAACATAAAGAAGGCCTGAATCGCCCAACTCACCGTCACCCATTGCGGGGAAAGCAGCAGTGGCATCGTGACTGCCAAAAAGAAGGCTGCCAAGCCGATAAAGCTGATTAACAGTTCCCGATCGACAAATCGCCGACGCAAAAAGTACACCACGTGCCCCGTGTAGAATGTAGCAGCCGATAAGGTCATCGCCGAGACCCAGCGGCGACCAAACGTTTCGTCGATCATGTTGTATGCGATGGTGAAAAACAGCCCGGCGTTGATGTACAGCACCAACAAGTCCAGCAGGTCCGATTTCGACTTGTTGACCATCTTGTAGAGGAACGTCATCGTCGAAAACAGCACGAAGAATGCCGCCACAAATGGCATTACCTGCCAGAAATTCTCCGTTTTGTACGGTTCGAGAAAGTACAAGAACAATATCCACGTCGCCACGAAGCTTAAGTAATTGACAAGTGGCCAGTTCTTCCAATAGCAAATTCCCAACACGCCAATGCCTAGCACCAGCATGTAGCCGTACAATGCAGGAAAGCTCACCGCGGCTTCCTGAAGCATCAACGGCGCACCGTAACCCCCGATAATTCCCAGTACCGCGACCAGGATCGAGTTGAAGCGCACCGCGACTCCACCCGCCAGAACGGTGACGACCGCCATCAACGCAAACCCTGCCGGCAGCTCAATCAGCCCGTAGTGGTTCGAAGCGGCAAACACCGACAGATACAACGTCGTAATTCCGCCCCCCATCAATCCCTGCCCCAGGATGTGGTACTTGCGCCCTAACATCTGTACGCCGCCGGCCAGCATGCCCAGCCCGGTGATGCTCGCCAGTGCCACGCGGGCGGTTTCGGTCAGCAGGCCTTTGTCGACGGTGTACTTCAGAAAGAAGCCGATACCGACGACGAGAATCAATATGCCGACCCTCAGCAGCCATTGGCTGGCGACCGCATATTCCATCGAAACACCGGCGGGAATATGTTCTTCGCCGACGATAATCCAGTTCCAAATCTTCTGCAGCGTCTCACGGGCTGCTGTTTCAAACCGGCTCGGCTCATGCGGCGGCGGCGGGGTGAATTCCGGTTTCGTCTTCGCCGGCAGTGACGTGGGAACGGCGGGCTTTGCAGGCTCTTTTTCTTTCGGTCCAGTCTCTGGGCCCGGACCGGTTGCGGCGGGCTTTGTCGTCTCGCGAGGCCAGGTTGGTTGCGCCGGTTTCTCGAAGATCGGTGAGGACGGTTTTGCAGGTTCGGTCGGCTTTGCGTCTAGTTCCTCGGGGCCGAGTTTCTTGACGGCGGTCTTGAGGCCCTCCAGGTCCCGTTGCAGTCCCTGCACGCCCCATTTCAACTCCTTTAGGTGCTTCTCCTGATCGGAGCGCAAATTGGACATCGTGACCAAAATCATAATCGGAACGATAATGATCACGCCGACGGCGATGACCAGCAAGACCACGATTCCTTCCATGAGCGCCCCTTTTCGAGAAGGATTGACCGCTGCAGATTGACGAAGAAAACGCCCTATACCAGTTAAGGCGAGATTCTTCCGCCGATATCACGGGAATTTCGCCGGGGAGGCAAAGCATGCGTGCCGTCGGGCCGGGCCGGCGTTGGCATCGCCACCGATGGTCTATCGATTACCGGCCGCTAGAGCGGTTTCCCCGTTCTTGTGGGCGTTTCTGGCTCGTGGGAGCCAGCTTATAGAGAACAAAACGCGCTTGCCGCGGTCAGAAGTCACCGTTATAGGCTGTACTTCCGGTATTTGCGGTTATTCGACGTGGTAACTCGTGCAGCGACTGCAATCCATGTCCGCGGTGAACAAGGTGTCAGCACACGCCGCGCTCAGCCGAATCGTTCAACGTTTCTGTCGAATCTCGAAGGCTGGTCGTGATTTCACGGAATGCCGGACTCGCTGGCGAATCGAATGAGAATGGCGCGCAACCCTGAGGTCGGGACATGCGCGGCGACCTCGTCCAAGTGGAACCAGCGACGTTCTCGGAACTGTTCCGGCCATTCTTCGAGGATCTCGGAGACCTCAAGCGGGAAGACGGTCACGTCGTATTGCTGATCGTTTCGAACATATCGATAGCTCCCCACGGACGACAGCACTGGCCGTCCGCGGACGCCCGCCTCTTCCAAAGCCTCTTCATGGAGCAATGCGGTCACATTCGAGGCGTGAGTTGTTGTCGCTTTGGGGACGGTCCAATGCGTACCACTGCGCGAGCTCACCATTAAGACTTCCGGAATACCGTTCCTGATTCGGAACGGCAGGACCCCGGTTTGCGGAATTATAGATGTGTCGCTGAAAACGGTAATGGTGTCCGCCGCTGGTACCGGTGATTCTTCTGCCGGAGATTCAGTGTCTGCCAGGTTAACGGTTTTTTCCGAGACAAGGCTTGAACCAATTGCAGCGCCGACGCCAATGCAAACCGTCATTGCAGCAACGGCAGCGCTCCACCACCAAAAACGCGACTTTGTTGACAGATTGGCCGGCTGCGCGCACAGTTCCAATTCATGAAGTAATGCTTGGGAGAATTCCTGAACCGACGGGTAGCGATCCTCAGGGTCGGCCAACAGTCCTCGCTGAATCACCCGGTCGACGTCGGATGTCAGTTCCGCATTGATTGTCGAAGGCGGTTCACTGTTCTCCTCTGGTAGTTGCCCCGTCAACAATTCATGGGCCAACACGGCTAGCGCGTACTGGTCCACGCGAGTATCCATGGGCAATCGGTTTCGCTGTTCGGGCGCAGCGTAACCAGGTGTTCCCATTGCACGTAAGTTCGAAAAATCCGATTGTCGCAAGTGGGTACAGGCGATCCCGAAATCGATAATGCGGACCATTCCGTGCTGATCCAACAGGATGTTTTCCGGTTTCAAATCGCCATGCAGGATCCCATCTTCATGCAGAGCCGCCACCGCTTTGCCGATCGAATCGAGAATCCGGCGGACCTCGTGCAGCGGCAATTTCTCGGTGTGCTCCGTGAACTCGCGCAAGTTCATCCCCTCCACAAACTCCAGGATGAGATAAGCCTCGCCGTCGTACTCCACTCGATCGTAAACGCGGATCACGTTGGGGTGCGACACTTTGCAGAGCAGGAAAGCTTCCTGCTCGAGTTGCTGCCGCGATTCGGTTTCGACCGTGCAAACCGAAACGCCAAGCGATTTGACGACGACCAATCGGTCCAACGATTCCTGTACCGCCAGAAAGACCAGGTTCGGTTCCTCATGCGACAAAACTCGCAAGGGACGAAACCCGGGTATCAGGGGAATGCACTCAGTTTGAGTGGTCATCCACTCACTCCACGATAATAGGCGGTTTATTTTTTATTGTGGATGTTTCTGGCTCGTGGGAGCCAACTGTCATCGAACAAAACGCGATTGTCGTGGCCACAACTCGGCGTCAAACGCTGTAGGCGGTCATCTCAGGAAGGCATCAGTCCTCAGCATTGCGCTGTAGCGGTTTCGCATCGTACTGCCGCCAATTAGCTTTGCTCGTCATCAGAATGTCTTGGTACTTCCGTTTCAGTTGTCCGAACACGCTGGGCAAAATCAGGGTCCAGCAACTGCTGGTCCGTTGCGATTGTTCCCCGACGCGATCGGGTATAGCGTTTCACCGCAGTGAGTAACTGTTCGCGGTTGATCGGTTTCGTTTGAAAGGCATTACACCCCGCTGCCAGACATTCTTCGCGATCGCGATCCATCGCATGCGCGGTCAGGGCAACAATGGCACCGTCGTATCCCGATTCCCGCAACTGACGCGTCGCCTCGTAGCCGTCCAGCACCGGCATTTGCATGTCCATTAAAATCACATCGTAGGGGGATCCGTTGGCCCAAGCCGCCAGCGCCAGGTTGACAGCCTGCTCGCCGTTGGTCGCAACAGCGACTTCCACTCCCACCTTTTCCAAAAAATACGAAACCAATCGCTGATTATCGGGGCTATCTTCGGCCAGCAAGACCCGGCTCTCGAGGCGGTCTGAAACCAATGCCGATTCGGCAACTGCGCGGCTGGAATGCTCGATTTCCCCAGGATCATTCACCACGGGAACATTGGCAAGCGAGCCAGTGGAGATCGTAATGGAAAACGTGCTACCGCTCCCCGGTTGCGTTCGCAGGTCGATCCGACCGCCTAATAGTTCGACGATGCGCTGACTGATCGTCAGCCCCAGTCCCGTTCCGCCGAATTGTCGCGTGGTGGAGGAATCACCCTGGATGAATGGTTCGAAGACACGGTCAACCTGATCCTCTGTCATTCCGATTCCGGTATCGATCACGTCGAATTGAATTTTGGGCGACTCGGTTTCACGATCGATCAATCGAGATATCAATTGCACGCCGCCGGTTTCGGTGAACTTGACCGCGTTCCCGGCGAGGTTAATCAACAATTGCCGCAGTCGGGTCGGGTCAGACCAAATGAGAAGTGGCAATGGACCTTCGTGCGCGATTTCCAGACTTAGCCCCTTCGCGTGCGCGCGGGATACAATGGCCGAGCCAACATCGGCCATGATTTCAAACGGCGAGCATTGGATCAATTCCGCCTTCAATTGCCCCGATTCGATCTTCGACAGATCAAGAATCTCGTTGATGATTTCCAGCAGAAACTCTCCGTTCCGCTGAATCGTATGCAATGCGTCGACCGTTTCCGGGTCTTTGGAGCGGCCCAAAGCCACATCGGCGAATCCCATGATCGCCGTCATCGGCGTACGAATTTCGTGGCTCATGTTCGCCAGGAATTCGCTCTTTGCGCGATTGGCCGCCTCGGCCGTTTCGCAAGCTCGCTGTAACTCTTCGTGGTAGCGGTAGAGTGCTTTTTGAGCTTGGGTCTTCTCCGTGACGTCGCGCACAGCGACCAGCGAGAGAGTTTTGTCCGGCCCGTGCAAACGGCTGGCACTCACATTCGTGTACAACTTGCCGCCGAATCGCCGCTTAAGCGTGTATTGTTCCTTGGAATGAAAAATGATCGTCTTTCGGCAGGCGGTGAATAGCTGGACAACTCGTTCGGGGTCGGAACCCGACAAGATACGGTCGATGGTCGTCTCCAACAAATCGCGCCGCGACCATTGCGTCAGCCGCTGGGCAGTCGCATTGACGTCCAGAATGCGAAGATCTTCCGGACGCAGAATGAACAGCGCGTCGTTTGATTCGTCGAACACCGTTCGACCCAGCTTGATGTCATCCAGTGACATTTTGCCCTGCCGGACTTCTGCGCAAGAGATGGCAATTTCCTTTGTACTGCAAAATTGAATTGTACAAAAATCGTCGGCCTTGACTACACAAACCGCTCCTCTGAATTCACTTGCACCGCGCGCCGTTGCGTCTCTGCCCAAGAGCCAGGCGCATCGATGCCGTCAAAAGTTAATTGTCGGCATTCTTGGTGGCTGCCGAATGAGGTAATTACGTAAGTTTAGGCAAGAGGCCAGCCTTGATGCCGTCCGTGCTGGATGTGTTGGTCATATCCATGATGTTGTCCAA
>JANQRQ010000018.1 GCA_028284485.1 Planctomycetaceae bacterium
GCCGGGTGAAGTCGATGACCCTGGCCCAACGTTACAAAGGCTTATCAACCTACTGGAGCAGACCGGACCGGCATCGATCACCACTCGCCAAGTCGATTCGGCCAAGGCGCGGTTGGTCCGCAGTTTGGAACGGCACGCCATCAATTTGAATGACCTGGCCATTGAGCTGACTTATTGGGAATCGGGCGGAGATTGGCGGTTATACTTTCTGCATCGTGACCGCATCGCCGAAGTGACGTACGAAGACGTGCAGCGTGTCGCGGCTACCTATTTCTCTCGCAGTAACCGAACGGCGGGCCAATTCATTCCGACGAACGATCCGGGCCATGTGAGTATTCCGCGCCCGCTAGAAACTGCAGAACTGTTGAAGGATTACACCGCCGAACCGTTCGTCGCGAGCGGGGAATACATTGCACCGACGCCCCAAGCAGTGGAAGAGCGCGTCATCCGCCGGACTCTGCCCAGCGGATTAAAGTTGGCGTTAATGCCGATGAAAACGCGGGGTGAGCGCTTCACACTGGAGTTCACGCTGCGGTACGGCAACGCCGACAGCCTGCGTGGCCGGGCGACTGCAGCCGCCTTTTTGCCTCAACTGTTGACCAGTACTGAAGCACGGTCCGAAGCGCGCGAACATGTGCGCGGCACGCTGCGAACTTTTTCTCTTAATACAAAAGAGACATGCGGTACGGCAACTTTCGTGCTCAAGTCGGAACACGATCTGGCGGAGCGCTCTTTGCGGTTCATTGAGTATATGTTGCGCAATCCGCATTTTTCCGAGACCGATCTGAAAAACATGAAGCGCACGCGAATCGCATCGCTCAAAACGCAGATGACCGATCCCTGGTCGTTGGCGAACCGTGAAATTCGCCGAGCCGTGCAACCGTATGACAGGGAAGATCCCCGATACCTCCCCTCGTTTGAAGAAGAGCTGCGAGCCGTCGAATCGCTCACCGTCGATGACGTTCGCGAGCTATACGACGACCTTATAGGCGGCAGCGACGGTGAATTGATCGCCGTCGGTGACTTCGACCCTGAAGAGGTGACGTCCCAAATCGAAGCCCTTTCCGAAGGCTGGGTCTCGCCACAAAAGTACGCACCGTTACCGGAATTGGAGCCTCGCAAAACTCACAACAAGGCCCTCGTCAGGCGGCTCGTCGAAAAGGGCTCCGCAGCTTACATGAGTGAAATGGTCATGCCGATTACCGAATCGCATTCCGATTATGTGCCTCTGCTGACGGCCTTTAATATTTGGAGGCGTCGAAAGGGTACTCTTATACGCGACGAACGGGGGCTTCCGTACTTCATGCTCACCAACTTGGAATCTTTGCCGCATTCCTCATTCTCGCGGATTCGTTATCAGGCGACTTGCAGTGCGCAACGGATCGAGGAGATGGCGGACACGTTCAAATTGTCGTTTGATTCGCTGCGGGACGAGCCATTCACCACTGATGAATTGGCGCGTGCCAAATCACGGATGAAGCAGCTGACAGTCGGCAGACTGCGTTCCACAGCCGGCATCGTGCGGACATTGGTCAAACTCTCAGCGAAAGACCAAACCCTGCGCGATGCGCTGGAGCAACAGAATCGTGTTGAGAACCTCACGTTAGAACAGGTCCAAAGGGCGGCAGACAAGTATTTGCTCTATTCCGAGTTGCGACATGCCATGGCCGGCGATTTTCCTGCACGTGAACTGAGCCTTCCGATTCCGCAGGAGTAATCCGATCGAGTCAATTGACGTATATTCATGGGAGCGTTGTGCATGCAGCGGACCACCGTCGTGCAAATCAATTCCAAAAACTCGTTTTCGCCTTAGACAATTTTGCAACGGGCAGGCCCTCTTTATTCCCAGGGAGATGAATAACCAACCAATCAATCTGACAGAAAGACTCGCGGCGGGCGACGAAGCGGCCTTCGCCGAATTGCTCGATGCGCTCGGTCCAAAATTGCATCGGGCAGCGAGGCGAATGCTTTATTCCGCAGCAGAGGCCGACGACGCCCTGCAAGATTGCTTCGTTGATTTGGTACGCGGGCGACATCGCCTGCTGCAGGTCGAGGACGTTAACAGTTACGTTTTTCGCATGCTGTTCCGTGCGACTTACAGAATCATCAACCGCCGCACAGATCGGCAGATCGAGACCCACGAGCTAAGCGACATGACTGACTCACGATCGGCATCGACGATCGACGTAATCGACGACACTGAGGAGCTGGAATTCGCTGTCAGCCAACTGCCTCACGAACAGCGGGAAGTGATTGTGCTCAAGACCGATGGCGGGATGACCTTTCAAGAGATTGCCGCATTCCTCGGAATTAGTGCGAACACGGCGGCAAGCCGGTACCGATACGCCATCGACAAACTAAGAACATATTTGGTGCAGGAATCATGCGAAACGAAGATGAATTGTTCGTAGAGCGGCAACTCGAACAGCCACCAAGCATGTCTCTGCCGGACGCACTTCGCGACCGGGTGATGAACGCCGTACAAAGCGAGTTGACGATACCGCCGCGTGTGCACCGCAAAGTTGCGACAAACCGAAGCCGGAATGCCGTACTGGTTGCTGGAATCGCGTTGTCGATCGCGATTGTGGTTTTAGTTTTTTCCGGTGCCGATCGCGGTCATCGCAACGACGACATTGCTCAGTCGATACCACAACCAGCGCCATCGGTCGAAACTGAGCCGCTTCCGACGGTTCAGGATTATCGCATGGCACTCTGGTCGTCGCCGGCTGACCTGGACAGCCTGTTCGAACGGCCATCTTTTGTTCCAGATCGGCATGTCAACTCGGTCAACTTTCGATCCAAACTGCTGGAATGACGGTCGATTCTGTTCTCTGTACTTCTTTCAATGATGTTCTAAAACGAGAAACGTGATGAAACATTCGCAAATACTGTTGATCGTTGCAGTGGTTGCCATTGTTGGCTCCCGCCCCTCTACGGCCCAAACGGTTGTGCAGCCAACGACCAATGCTGCTTTGAAGTATTGGCAAGCATTCGGTGCGCTACCCCAACTCAACGACAACCTGGCCGATAAACTCCGGCAGGTTTGGAATCCGGAAACTTATTCCAAACCGGTCGGTGCAAACCTCAAACGGCAACTCGAGACGGCCAAATACTCGTTGACCATGTTGCATCGCGCCGCGTCGATCGAGCAATGCGATTGGGGGGTTAACATGCGCGATGAAGGTGCAGAAACATTGCTCCCCCATTTGCACGACGCGCGCCGTTTGTCGTTGCTTGCCATGCTAAGGGCACGCTTGCGATTCGAAGCGGGCGACACAACCGGCGCGGTCGAAGACCTGGTGGCAACAGCCACGTTAGGGCGACATATCACGCGGGACGGTACTCTGATCGGCTTTCTCATGGGATATCAGATCGAGACGCGCGCGTACGATGTCTTGTGTGGTTGGCTGCCCCAACTCAACTCCGAAGGAATGGAACAACTAACAAAGTCGCTCGCCGAACTGCCGTGGCAACCGTCACTTCAAGAGAATCTGGCCAGCGAGGAGCAATTCCTCGATTGGGCCATCGAGTTAGTGGAGTCGAATCGCCCCGGTTCGCTACTGCGACTTTGTCGCGCCCTAGCGACATCCGATGAACAGACGGAATCACTATTACAGGTAGGAGGCCGCCGGGCTGATTTCGCTCGGCAATTGCACGCGATTCGCCCACTGTACCGCGAAGCAAACCGGATCGTTGAATTGGATCCGGATGAATTCGCGACAAAGCATGCGTTGTATACCCAGCGCCTCGAGCAACACCCCCTGGCGAAGTTCTGCACGGCGAATTTGCAATCGCTCAACGACGTTGTGCACAAGAATCAGGCGCGCCTGGCCTTGATGCGCGCTGCGATTGATGTGCAGCAGCTTGGCCGCGATGCGCTGGCTGAGCATCCCGACCCCTATGGCGATGCTCCGTTTGAGTACGCCGAACATTCCGAGGGGTTCACGTTAACGTCGGCTTATCAATCGCCAAACGGTGACGAAGTGATTCTGACCGTTGGTGTATCGGACTGAGTGCTGCCCTCCTTTGTCAAACCGTGCCGATTTGCGTCAGCGATTGTTTGCGCTGATAACCGAGACGGTTTCGTGTGGAGTTGATTGACTCGACCGATCGTAAACATTACGAATATCAGGCGGTAAAGTCGCGATTCACAACTCTCCGCGGAGACGTCGATGAGCAACAGCACCTGCCCGGAATGTGGGTCTTCCATGGAAAAAGGGTTCATCCCCGATTCAGCGCACGGACCGTCGGTGCACAAATCGAAATGGCATCGTGGTGAGCCGGGCGAGATGAAGTTCCTCGGAATGCCGCTCGGCATGAAGACCGACAGCGAAGCCATGTACGACATCACCGCGTATCGTTGCACGGAGTGTGGACTCATTCGGCTTTACGCGTAGCTCGTGTCGCGTCCCCTGGCGATTTGGCGCCGTCTTTTGCCTCGCCTCCTTCCTCTTCAAATGCAGGTGGATTTGCGTTTCGGGCGGCATTGGAAGCTGGCCATCGATCGATACGCATTCCCCCAGGCAAAACCGGCAAATCATGCCGCTCGACCGTTGGCGACTTTAACGGTTGTGCCGTTTCTATCAGCGCCAGTGACGGTTGTGCCGGTTGATCTCGATGTAGCAATCGAAACGAATCAATCAGTCACTCCGCTGCTGACGAAGATGGGGGTGGTAGCATTTATTCGCAATTTGTGCGTTGTATTCGTGCGCATATTTGTTTGGGGACCCATTGATGAGACGTGCATTCGCTTCGCTGTTATTGGTGACTCTCTGCGTATTCGGGATCACGGAACAGGTCCAAGCCCAGTCGTTCGGCATCGAACTGCACAACACAATGATGCCCGCTTCGGGTGGTATGGCCGGGGCCAGTATCACCCGTCCGCAAGACCCGCTTTCGGCCATGAACGCCAACCCGGCGACGCTCACTCAAATGCAGGGGACGAACTTCACGTTCGGCGGCGCACTGATCGACCCGAAAATCAATTTCGAACAACGCGGTTCGTTTCCGAACCCCGCCCCGCTGGTCACCCCGTTCAATGCGGAATCTGCCTACCCAGCGTCCGTGTTAGGGAATATCGGCGTGACGCAAGACTTAAGCGCCATGGATATTCCGGCCACATTGGCCATGGGCTTCGTTTCCAATGCGGGCGCGGGCGTCGACTTCGTGGGAGTCCCCCAGTCGGAAGGGACCGCATCGACGATGTTGATCTTCGAGATCATCATGGGTGCCGGCTTTCAGGTGACTGAGAACCTTTCATTCGGAACGACGTTCCAATTGGGCAGCGCGTTCATGGACGCGCCTTTCGTGGGGATCGCCCGCAATACGCCGGATTACGGAGCGCGGGGAACGTTCGGTGCCAATTACGACCTCAGCGACACGACGTCAGTCGGGGCTTATTTCCAGACCAAACAAAACTTCCTCTTCAGCGATTCCATCTTGCTCGAATTGCCCGGCGGAATGTTCACAAGTGCGCTCAACGTCGGAATGGACCTTCCGCGGAACGTCGGATTCGGTATCGCCGACGAGAGCCTCATGGATGGAAACCTGCTGGTCGCCGTGGACGTGCTTTTCAAGAACTGGGAAGACGCCGACCTCTTCCAGTCAATCTACACTGACCAATGGGTCGTTCAAGTGGGAACGCAATACACGATGGGCCGCACCAAGTTCCGACTGGGCTACGCGTGGGCGGAAAACCCGCTGGCAAAGCTGCCTGCCGTCACAGTGAGCGGAATCACGTTGCCGGGCGCGACGGCTGCCGTCAATTATGTGCAGGCCCAACTCGGTCTGATTAATGAGCATCGTCTGTCAGCCGGTATGGGTGTCGAGGACATTTTGCCTGGTCTTGATTTCGACTTGACTGCGGGCGGAATGTTTGCCGCATCACAGGTATTCGGCACGACCAAGCTCGATATCGAAAGTTACTGGATCACTTTTGGATTCACCTGGCACTTCGACGGGGCCAAGAACTGTTGTCCAACACAGCCGTGCGGCCAATGTGGCGCGTGCGGCGCCTGCGGAACGTAAATGTCGCGGCCTCTCATGTGCTCTTGGGCACGAACCACGTTGAGTAAATCTGGAGCGCTGGCTTGAACTCGCCTGAAGGCCAACCCGAACAACCGGTCGCCGGAATCAGGCTCAAAATCGGCGTTGGTTTATTCGCAATGAGCATCGTCTTGCCGCTTGCCGGTCTGCCGCTCGTTGCCACGATGGGGCTGTCGGCGGGCGCGACCGCGTCGATTTCGGGAGTGATTCTTGTCGGTTCCGAGGTGCTGGGTGTCAGTGCCATCGCGGTGATGGGCAAGCCGGGTTATGCCTTCGTTAAGAACCGCGTTTTCGGATTCTTAAAGCAATACGGCCCACTGCGCGATGTCGGCCGGAAGCGATACCGCATCGGGCTTGTGATGTTGTGCGGAACGCTGCTGTGGGGATGGTCGGCACCCTATTTTGGCACCGCGTTTCCGGCGCTCGAACAATACGCACTGCCAATGGCTATCCTGGGTGATCTGATCTTGTTGGCGAGCCTGTTCGTTTTGGGGGGCGGCTTTTGGGACAAGCTGCGCTCGCTGTTTCTGCACGATGCCCAGGCTCATTTCGCCCCCTCGGATCAGAATGCCGACAGTGAACAGTAAACGACGTCGCTCTTTGTCGACATCGTATCAGCCATTGACTCCGAGGCGTCACTCGACCCGCTCCCATCCTTCTCGGGCTGGGTCGAAATCGCGTGGGAACTGCGTCGCGTCATTGTAAGTCGGCGGCTTGCTGAAATGGCATGTCTTCAGCGCGTACGGTTCGATCGACGAGAGATCGGCCCCTTGGAATTTGCAGCCGTCGATGTTGACGGCTTGAAAGGCGCCGTCTCGCGCCACGATTTTGGCGTCGATCAAAGTCGCTCCCTGGAAGGTCATGCTTTGAAACGATCCCCCTTTGCCAGAAAGCAGGGCGCCGGACAGGTCGGCATTAACGAACGAGGACAACTGAAACGACGCGCTTCGGCCCGATAGTTGTGCGCCGGCGAGTTTGGCGTTGTCGAAATTTGCTCCTTGAAACGACGCCGTCCCACCACTGATCGTCGCCTGTTCCATGTCGGCATGACGAAAGTTCGTCTTTTGAAAGGCAGAGTCACCCCCGTCAATCACTGCACCATGAAGATTGGCTCTCTCCAAATCGGCATGCGCCAAAACACCCTTTGGCGTGACGTCCTTCTCGTCGCCAGAGATCTCCAATATCGAAGTCCGCGAATGGAGAAGGTCGAGTTCGGTTTCTGCGTAATGCACTCGGTCAGTTAGCCGTTGATTCTCTTTCTTGGCATGCATGGCGTTGACAAACCAGCCAAACACAACAAACAAGAATAGCAACGCAAAAATCCCCGTCAAAATCGTGAACTGCGATCGGCTTTGGTACTGGTATTCGTTACTCAACGCTGACTCCTTGTTGCATGAATTTGCTGCATGCGGCGCGGACTCTACCGCGTCAGAATATGTTGAATCCGCACGTTCTTGCACCGCTATCAGACAATATGTCTATTCTAATCAACGGGTGGAGAACTCGGGAAGGCCGCGACCATTCATTATTACCCTTAGAGGTCTGCGATCTTGGAGATCTTCAATGTGATTTCGCTATCGCGCGCCCAGCGGGTCGGACGGGAGTAGTAGGCAACGAGAGCCTCGTCGTCGACAAACGTCACGGAAGGATAGGCCGCATCGTGATCGGAGCGGTTGTCGATATCTAAGAATCCGCCCCACGTGCGACCTTCGTCTTTCGAAATGGCTGCGCTCAGCGGCGTGCGCGGCCAGTTCGATTTCGAGGCGATATTATTCCACAGCAGCAGCAAGTCACCCGTTGACGGGATGCGCTTCAGGAGTGATGGCGACTCGGGAGCAGGCAGTTGCGTCGGCTGGGGAGTCGACCAATGGAGTCCACCATCTTCGGAATGGCTTTGAAAGAGGCGCTGATTCGTGTTTCGCAAAAAGCAAAGCAATCGTCCGTCTTTTAGTTCGACAACGGTTGGCTCATGGCAGCCGCGTCCTGGTGCGGTCATGCTGTTTTCGCTGCGGTGCCACGTCGCCCCGCCATCATCGGTGTAAAACATAAAGCCATGCAGCTTCGACGAACCGCCGCGATACGGCTCGGCGCCAATGTACCGCGACGAGTAGGGACCATGAGCCGGCAGCAAAACGCGACCGGAAGAGAGTCGCACTGCGCGGTCGGCATTGTTGCAATACCAGCCGGGCTCGGAGATTTGTTCAATGTCACCCCAGGACTCGCCGTTGTCCTCCGAACGTCGATAGAACACGTTGCGCTGCGCTTCGTCATCCCAACCGACAAATGTGAACAGGATCTCCGTTTTCGAGAGGCGAATCAGATTCGGATGTTTGACGTTTCGTTTCCAACGGTTTTCTTGCAATGTCATCGTGCTCGACCAGGTGCGCCCACGATCGGTGGAGATCTTCGCCGATATTCGACACGGCATGTCGTCGCGTGCTTGATTGGATTTCGTCGTGGGCCGACGCTTCAGATGTGACGGCGCGGCGGCGTAGTATTCGCACCACACGAGCATCAAACGACGATCATCAAGCGGAAAGATCAATTGATGATCGTGCCGGGGATGCGCAGCGGACCATGGGCATACGATTTGTTCATGAATCGGTTTTAGTAGCGGCCTGTTCCCCCCGATCGATTTCGGTTCGCCGGCGCCCCAAAGCGTCATTCCGGATGTCGCAGCACCTGCAAATGCTGTGGATCGAACGAGGAATTCGCGTCGGCTGATGCACATGAATTCGACCCCTGTTTTTGCAGGACAGCAACAGGCGCGTCCAACCTGTTGAGACTCGCGATTTCGACGCTGCTGTGGGGAAATCCACGGTTGGGCTACGGCGCCGCTTCTCCATCGATTAATGCTTGTGCTTCCTCCAATAGGATGTAGCAAACGAGCCAGTCGTGCCAGGAAGCATCGAGCCCTTCCTGTTCGTACAGAGCGGTTTGTGCTTCCAGCAGCTGAGTCGCTTGCTGGAATGCGGCTTCGGCTTCGTTGCTTTGTTCCAGTTTAGAATACGCCATCGACTGAATCATGAGCCCGTGAATGCTGCGATACCACATTTCTTGGCCGTTGTGTGGTTTTTGACACCAATCGATAGCGGATTGGTACTTTTCGGCCCGATACTCGGCAAGCCCTTTTGCAATTTGCGCCCAGGGTATCACCCAATGCCCTGCATCACTGACGGCCGTGTCGGCAATCTCATTGATGCTCGCAGCCAACGATGCCGTTACTGGATGCAGTAGCGATGTTTTGGCGACGCGCTCGGCAATCATGGGATCGCTGACATCGAGCTGTTCTCGCATAGCGCGGCAGTAGGCTTGGTACTCGTCCAACGATCCGTTTCTGGCGAGCAAAATCGCACCACGGATCCAGGCAATGCTATCTTCCGTTCCCAGCTCGGCGGCTTTGCGGTAGTCGACAGTAGCCGCCTCCCATTCGCGGTCCAAAGCATTCCGGTTGCCGCGACTCACTAACACCGCGGGATCGACTTCGTTGAGTTCCGTTGCGAAATCGATGGCCTCGGTGACCAACAATCGAGACGACACCCAGTCGTGCCAGTTTTCTCCCAAATCGCCGTTTTCCCGCAGATCCTGAAACGTCCGATTGACCAGCGAATTGGCTTGCTTTAAGGCGCCGGCGGCTTGTCCGTAACCACCGTTTTGATAACGGGCCAATGCCAAGAAGGCCTGGCTGCGCGCCTTCGATGCATCGGGCAGATCTTCCATACCTTGTGGAATCCATTTTAGTGCCTCGCGGATGTTGCCCGCGCGATACAGGTACATCCCCTTGCCGGTCAACCGATATTTCTGTAAGCCCTCGGAAACCTGCAACATTCGATCCGCCAGGTCAGTATAGGCATCCCAATCAGCCAACGCTTCGGGATCCAGCATGCAACCGAGGAAAACGCGGCCCACTTCGAGAGGGGACGCATCGCGGAATCGCTCGATCATCTTGCGGCAATGTTCGCGGTACCGCTCCGGTCCTTCGGTTTCGAGAAGCAACGGTGCAAGCTGGTACCAGGCGAAATGCCGCTCGGGGTCCAATTCAATGACACGCAACAGATCATCCGTCGCCGCCTGCCATTGGCCGCTGCGTCCGTAAAGTTCACCGCGTGTGTATAAAGCATCTGCCGATTCGGGACTAAGTTTGATCGCTGCCGATTGAATGCGGATGGCTGACGCTAATTCGCCCTCGTTCGTAGCCTTCGTTGCTAGCGCAACTAATTGTCGGGCCAGCTCCTCAGGCGTGCCGAACTCGGTGCGCGCGATTTCGATGGCTGCCGCGAAGTCGGCGTCTGCCAAGTCGTCCTGGCCCAGTTCCGCAAGCTCCAGGCCACGTCCGATCAACTCGGCTGGATGATCTAACGGTACAACGGCATCGTTGATTTCTGTCGGTCGACCTTTAAGCGTCACTTCGGCTAAGTGCAAATCGCTGCTATTAGCGGAACGGTTGTGCAGGGCAATCGCCAGCAGATGCTCACTCGGTTCGAGCCGGCTTGTGAGCACAACTTGTTGCAATTCGCCTTCATCGACTGAACCATCCGCCAGTAATTCGAACTGCTCCGACATACTGGGACGAATGTTGTCGCGGCCGACTTCCTCTCCATCCAAATAGATGATGACTCCATCGTCCCGATACAAACTGATACTCAAATCTTCATACGTCGCGTGCGTGGTAAATCGATGCCGAAAATAGGCGCTCGTCAGCGAGTTTGGCAGCGGCGTTCCAATATTCACTAGCTGCCGATCACCGAAGCCAAAGCCTCCTTCGGCGCCGGGGCTATCATTATCGAGCGACCAAGCGGAATCGTCGAAATCGGGTCGGAAGAACGTCGAATGAAAGTCGGGGTCGTTCTGGGCCGGGTCGACCCCATCTGTCGGATGCAGCCATCGCCACGCCGACGTGGGGGGCACTATGATTGTCTCGCTGATGTGGGCATACAGCCGGCCCACTTCCATGCGCAGCTCCCAATCGTCCGGTGCAAACTCGACGAGACGACGGTAATCGGCGGCGACCTCATCATGCCGCCCCAATCGTTTGTACAATTCGGCCCGTTCTCGCAACAGTGCGAGGTTATTCGGAAGGTACTCCATGACTGCGGTCAAATCGGCGACCGCGAGATCGAACATTCCGGCGTTCTGTGCCGTGCGGCTCCGCCGCAGTCGTGCAGGGATGTTCTCGGGATCGTTTTCGATAACAAAATTCCATTGCTGTAGTGCCGATTGCCAGTCGCCGGATCGGTCGAACGCTTTCGCCAGGGCTTGCCCATCGGTCGAGAACCGCAAGTACAAGCCGTAGTCCCCGAACGTATTCGTCACTTTGACCACGACGTCATTCCAGCCGGCCTGCAGCGTGATGAGTGCCGCATCTTGATCGAGCGCCGCAGCACGCGGCCTCTGGTGCTCGTGCACCATACTTCCATTGATCCAAATACGATGCATGTCATCGGAACCAAGCAACAGCCCCACCATTTGCTCACGCGGAGCGTAGACTCGCGTGTAGACGTAGCAATCCATTTCGTAGGCCGGGTCGAAGTACCGGCGCAAATCCAAGCCATTTGATTCATCCGGAGATGCAGATTGCCAGCGCACGATTTGCGAATCATCCAAATCAGCGTTTGGCTGTGTCAGCGGCGCGAACGGATCGAGCGGAGTTACTGCCGGGTCGAGTTCTGCTGCTTCTCGTTCGAAGGGTCCCAATACCCACCAAGGCGTGGAATACCATTGTGGAGCCTCTTCCGAAGGGGAATTCTGGTCCGCCATTTGAAAATCGGCCGCAGCGAGATCCCAGCGACCGTGTCGCGCGTGGATTTCTGCCCGTAAACGGACGTCTTCGGCGCTGGCTGAACCGCTTTCAATTCGCTGATTCAAATCGGTCATCAATTCGTCGGAAAAGTCGCGTTCGTAGCCGGATCGTGCATCGTAAAAACGAACGTTTCCGGCAGTATCGCCTGCGAGAATCTGCGAACCGTCGGGACTCCATGCGGTCGAGGTCGTCGGTCCTCCGTTTGGAAGATTCAGCAATTCCCGTCCATTCATGGGATTCCATAGTCGAAGCGTTCCATCGAAACTGGACGATATCAATCTGGTGCCTTCCGGATTCCAGTCGAGCGCGGTAACAGGGGCCGTGTGATTTCGCATGACCGCGACTTGTTGGCCGGTCGCAACATTCCACACGCGGACACTCACGTCCAAGCCTCCGACAGTTCCTGAAACGCGGCCGCCCGACGCGAGCCATTCACCATCGGGACTCCAGGCGAGCGTTTCAATCTCTTCAGCTTCTCCAGACAAACCGCCGACTTGTTCACCAGAATCGGGATCCCAGATCTGAATGACCGGTAAGTTGCCTTGACGCTCGCTTTGAGTCAGCGAACCGGCCGATGCGAGCCGACTCCCGTCGGGATTCCACGCGACACTCTCGACATCGTTTTGGCTCGGCAACGTCGTCCGAACCGGATTGTCTGCATCTTCGAGATTCCAGATCGCGGCATTCGTGCCAGCCGCCACAGCCAGCAGATGTTGTTCCGGATTCCACGACAGCGATAAGATTTGGCCTCCATTTCCGGACAGGGACAGAACCGCTTGCTCCGTGCCCGAGTTAGGGTCCCAAATGCGAATCGCGCCTCGACTGTGACCCGAAGCGATCCACATTCCGTCACTGCTCCAGGCCACCGTTGTCACACCAGAAAAATTGCGAGTGAGCTCCTGGAGTTTTTCGCGTGTTTCGGCATCCCAAACGATGAGCGATCCGTCCCGCCCGGTAGTCACAAATCGCTTGCCATCGGGGCTGTAATCCAAGCCAACCAATTGCTGACGATGCGCAGCAATCACATTTTCAGTCTGCCGATCTTGGTCGAGATCCCAAATAATCAGTCGGCTATCGAGACTAACTGTTGCCGCCGAACGGCTGTCGGGATTCCAGGCGTTCCCAAACACACGTGATACGTGCCCACGCAATGTGCGCAGAGAACGCCCAGTTTTTGCGTCATAGATACGAGACGTCCCGTCAAAAGACGAAGTCAATATCGACTCACCGTCCGGACTCCAATTGACGGTGAAAACGACATCGGTATGACCCGATAGTGACCCCAACACGACCTCGCCCGTTTGCGCATCCCACACAGTCACGTTTCCACTCTGGTCGCAGGCGACCAGTCGTGTCGCATCCGGGTTCCAGTCAAAATCGGAGACAAAGCCCCCCTGATGGGGAATCGTCGCAATTTGTTGATCGTTAGAAAGATCCCAGATGACAATGCTTCCATCCCGCATCGACGTAGCAAGTCGTGTGCCATCCGGGCTCCAGGCTACTTCCGCAGTTGCTTGATCGGTCACCTGTCGAATCATTTTTCCGGTTGAGACATCCCAAATGCCGACCATGCCATCAACCGCGTTGAGAACGGCAACCTGCAGGGAATCCGAACTCCAACTGGCGGTCGACGGGCCACCTTGGCCGCTGATAGTGTGAACGGGAATTCCCGTCTCGGCATCCCAAATTCTGACCGTCGAATCGAGGCTACCGCTAGCAATCCATTTCCCATCGGGACTCCAAGTAACATTAAGCACGAGGGATTCGTGACCGACGAGCGTCACCAGTTCTCGATTCGTTTGCAGGTCCCAGACCGTCAGTTCCCTATTCATGCCGCCGAATACCAGTTTGCGGCCGTCGGGACTGTAATCAACACAAATCAGCGATGTGCCTCCACCAATGACCTGCCCTCCTACATTGCGAGGCGAGTTCAGGTAATACCATTCCCAGTCGCGCTGGTCCGCCTGATCCGCCTCAGGACGCAGTTCCGCGAGCAATCGCTGCAACCGCTCGCTGCCAGTTGGCGATTCGGCGACGCGCTGAGCCGTGTTGATCTGCGAGACGTACATGCCTTGTCGAGCCCGTTCGCGCTGCCTTTCGGCGTCTTGTCGGGCCAACTCCGCTTGCTGTTGGGCTTCAATCGCATCGGCCTGGGCGGCCTGGGCGTCGTTGCGGGCTTCGATCGCCCGTTGCTGCGCTGCCAAGGCTTCCGCCGCTTCTTGACGGGCTTGAGTTTCAGCCAGTTCTGCCCGAGTGGCATTCTGACTCGCCTGGTTCCGGGCAATCATCGCCACGATAAATGCGACTCCGGCCAAGGCAGCCACCACACCCACCGCCGCAACCAATCCTTTGAGCCGTTTGGCAGAACGCTGTTGTTCTTGCGCGCGGAGGTGCTCCGTTTCCGCCAGCTTTTTCGCCTGCTCGAGTTCGCGCTGCCGGGCTGCTTCGCGCTCGCGCTCGCCGGCCTCCGCTGCTTCCTGACTGGTATCCAAAAACGACATCGCCTGATCAAAGCCGTCGTGATACCGGGCCCCCCAAGCATCGGTCGGTTGATTCGTTTCTCGCCATGATAGCGCAATCTGCAGATCGGGATCGTGAAACAGTCCCGCCTTACCGTCTGCATGCAGCGCCGCGGTTTCGGCCAAACGGCGGTAAATGCGGGCCGACTGCGATTCCTCTTCGACCCAGCCGTCGAGCCGCTTCCACACCCGCATCAAACTTTCATGCGAAATATCGACGACGGTCTGTGGCAGCAATTCGACATCGGCCATCGGCATAAGGAACGTCCGCCCCTGCCGACGAAAGGCATCGATCACTTGTGTGACTTCTTCTTGTGATGCATCGGCGATCGCACACAGCTTCTCCAAGCGAGTGGGCCGCCGAATACCACGGTTGTCGGGACCCCGTTCTGTTAAGGCTTTGAACAGCCTCTCGGCGACGAGCCGCAATCGATCATCGGACAGCTCCTCGTAAACTTCGTCCGCATGACGCGAGAGCGCCTCGCTTAATCCGCCGGCCTGTTCGTAATGTTTGAGGTCAATCTGCGCTTGATCGTCATTTTCTGCAGCCCAGAAATCCCAAATTCGCATCAGAGCATGCTGCAACACAGGGAGTTGATCGGCGTCGTCGCCCACATCGTTGAGCAGCTTTTGCACCAATCGATGGGCAATCGTTCCACCACCGACTGCCGCAGGCTTTTCGATTGCCGCGCGCCGCTGTTCACGGGAGAGCCGCGGGATCAGGTATTCCCCGTCGTTAACCGCTTCGGCGAGTCCCGGAATCTGCGAACACTCGCCCAAATAGTCGGACCGCATGGTGATCGCCACATAAATCGGAAGTTCCGCCTGATCCGATGCCGACAACAACAGCTTGACAAATGCGGCAGCCGCTTCCTGCCCCGCAGTTCCCTGTTGCCGAAAGCGAAACAATTCCTCGAACTGGTCAACCACGACAAGTAGATTCGTGCCATCAGGCAGGTCCGACTGACGGACGGCTTCGATCAGACCCTGCCGGCTGCGATTAAGGGTGGCAATGATGCGCGGCAATGATTCTTCGTCATCGGGATCGTACAGATCCGCTTCCAACATTGCGCGGGCCAAATTCGCTATCGGATTTCCACCCGGGCGCAAGATGGCGACTTCCCAGGAGGAACCGGCGTCGGTCATTGTTCCGCCATGCAGCGCCGGCAACAGCCCTGCACGCACCAGCGACGACTTACCGCTCCCCGATGTTCCGACAACGCCGAGAAACCGGTGCTCTCGCAATAACGCCAGCAATTCACTGGTTTGCTCTTCGCGACCGAAGAACAGGTAATCCTCTTCGATGGAGAACGGCCGCAAACCGGGAAAAGGGTTAAACCGAGATGGCGCGTGACTGCTCATGAAACGTTTTCCGACTTCATTCAATAATTCTATGACCGACGAGAATTGACCCCTGCGTTACGACTCTGCTTGTTTGAGTTGCTTCACACTCGTTACGAATGAAGCAATCGCCTGCGGATCAAACTCATCACCCTCCCCGCGATAAACTTCGGCAGTCAACGTTTTGAACCGTTCCTTGCGGCGATCGAACGGAGGCGCGACATACACCCCTTGCACATCGATCTTCCGGCCGTTGCGGTATCCCGCCGCTTTCAACAATTCCCGCAGCTTGATATCGACCCACGATTTGCCACCGGCGCCGTAGTAAACCAATGCCGCATCGCAGTCTTCCAAGTTTTGCCAATGAATCTGGCTGACGGTCGATTCGTCGTGGTCGAATTCCGGCAAACTGACTTCGATGCCCTGGTCGTACAGAAAGTCTTCAATTGGTTCGACCGCCGATTCATCCTGACGGTCGCAAATGAGATAAACGCGTGGCACGCCGTTTGAGGATTCCGCGGTGTCGCCATTGTCGCGGGCTGCCTCCGCCTCTTCCCGCGCCCATTTGTCGTCGAGAAACTCTTTCAGATTTTCGAGTGTGTCCTGAATGACTTCGGCACCAGCGTGGGCAGTCGGCTCTTCGACCAATTCTCGGACGAACTCGGTTTGGCGGTCGTCGCGAGGACTGAGGTTGCGCGGCATCCAAATGATGCGTTCCAAATTGCGGCGACCACTTTCCTCCGCCGCCAATCGATTCTGCTGTGCGACCACCGATCGTTCCGAATCTTCCGGCACAAGTCCGTACCGTCCGCCGACCATATGAATCGCCAGGTCGCTTTGCTCCAAATAGGCGTGAACGGCCTCGTCGAGAGCCCCGGCAACCAATGGGAGTGGACGATCGGGCAGCACGGTGTGCCCCCGCTCTAATAGCTCGCGCTTCAGGCGGTCGCGATCGGCCTGCAGATCGGACGTGGTTTCTGCGAGATAAATCCGGATGCCATGCTTGGCGGCATCAGCTACGGATGTAGCACTGCTGCTTCGGTACAACTTTAAAACTTGGGCCACTTCATAGGCCAAGTCGTAGATCTTTTCGTAATACTGTTGGCGAGCATCTTCGCCAAACGCTTCATCGAATTCGCGAAAACGTCCCGACTCGGGATCACGCTCGAAGAACTCGAACGACATCAATTGCTGAAGCAAATCGTCTAATTGGGGAGGCAGCTCATCCGATTCGACCGGTGCCTTAACCACTTTGAACAGGCGAGGTTTGTCTTCGACGCGAAACTCGCCCGACCGTTCGGTCGACTGCCAAAATTCCTCGACTCCTTTTTGACAACCTTCCGACTTGGCAAACGGCGGGGAAACGATCGACACCAAGGTCCGCTGCTTCGACAGGCTTTCGTAGAGCGTTTCGTCCCCCGGCGCGGGACCGGGCGGCATCGGACGGCTGCCAATTGTAACCGGCTCTCCGGAAAGTTGCTCCAAACGGACTTTAAGATTGCGCTGAAACTGCGATACCCAACCTTCTTTCCCGGGGGCCAACGGTTGATCGTCGAGCTCCGCACATGAGACGAATATATCATTGTCGGTGATCGGGCCAGTTTCGGTCGGTGTCGAAGTAGTGGCAGGCCCCCCAGAAGTGACCGATTCGTTGGAAACATTTGTAGCAGACGGCGCCGAAGTGACGGTCGCTGTTTCATCAGCCAGGTTCGTCAAATCGACGTACAAATCGCGAGCCGTCTGGTAGCGTCGCTCCGGATCTTTCTGCAGACATTTGAGAACAATCCGTTCCAATTCAGATGAGACATCATAGTTGAAGCGAGCGAGTGCCGGCGGCTGCTCGTTGACAATGTTATGGATCGTATCGCCGAGACTCGAACCGGCAAACGGCTGGCGACCGGCAATCAACTCGTACAGGACGACGCCGACGCTGAACAAATCGGAACGATGGTCGAGCGGTTTGCCCCGCGACTGCTCGGGACTCATGTAGTTTGGAGTCCCGAGGATTTGTCCTGTTTGCGTCTGCTGCATTTCGACGGTCATGGCGTCTACAGCCGATTCGTCCAGCGGCAAGCGCTTCGCGAGACCAAAATCCAAAACTTTGACTGCTCCGCGCTCCGTCATAATGATGTTGGCGGGTTTGATATCGCGGTGCACAATACGGCTGGCGTGGGCGGCATCTAATGCGTCGACAACTTGGACGGCGATCTCGACCGCCTTGGGAATCTCCATGGGGCCGAAAGTAATCAACGCCTCCAGCGAGGAACCTTCGACGTACTCCATGGCGATAAAGGGCAATCCGTCTTCCCGCTCGCCCACGTCATAGACAATGCACACATGGGGATGGTTTAGCGCCGACGCCGCTTTCGCCTCGGTCAAAAAGCGTTGCCGGCGTTCTGCATCGGCTGCCATATCTTCCGGCAAAAACTTGATGGCCGCCTTCCGCTCCAGGCGCGTATCTTCGGCAAGGAAGACTTCCCCCATGCCACCCGCACCCAACTTGTCGGTAATGCGGTAATGGCCGACGATTGTTCCAATCATGCGTTTTGTAGTCTCTGATGTTTAAAAAAACTCGGGTGTTTGCCCGGACACCAACCATGTCCAGTCGCACGTCGCGTTTGGCAACGGTGTTTCCGCGATGGGCATCTGACGGACCTACTGCAACCACGACAAACGATGTCCCGGATTGATTTCGATTTCAACAAATAACCTACACTACCACACCAAGCCGACCGCCTCTACCACTTTATCCTGGCGCGCATCAGGCCGTGCGTCTTAGCAACTTGCCCTAGCGGTGCGAATCGGTTGACAGCCGATGACGAGCGATCGTGGTTCAACTATAGAGAATCGTTTTGATGTCGCGTGCTATTGGCACTTGAGCCTGCCGTTCGTGGCGACCGACTCCCGCACCGGCGGCGAAAATTTTCAATACCGTCGATTGACGTCGTCATAGTTGTTGTAGAATTGAGAGCCGACCTATGGGGACACTGACAAACATCTACCGCACGTCGCTCGCATTGCTGACAGACCTGTATCAGCTGACGATGGCCTATGGGTATTGGAAAACCGGTCGCGCCAATCACGAAGCGGTCTTCCATTTATTCTTTCGCAACAATCCGTTTGGTGGTGGTTATACGATCGCTGCCGGTTTGCAGTACATCGTCGATTACTTAGCCAGCCTCAATTTCACAGCCAGCGACATCGAATATCTCGCCGAACTCCAAGGAAACGATGCGAAACCGTTGTTCGAGGGAGAGTTTCTGGACGAGTTGGCCCGCCTCGAGCTTCGTTGTGATCTCGACGCGGTCGCCGAAGGAACGATCGTCTTTCCGCATGAGCCCCTCGTTCGCGTGCGTGGACCAATTCTGCAATGTCAAATCCTCGAGACCGCGCTGCTTAACTTGGTCAATTTTCAATCGCTGGTGGCTACCAAGGCGTCGCGCATCGTCGCTGCCACCGGAGGCGAACCGGTCTTGGAGTTCGGACTGCGCCGCGCGCAAGGAGTGGACGGCGCACTGGCGGCAAGCCGCGCCGCTTACATCGGCGGATGCGATGCCACCTCTAATGTTTTAGCAGGCCGGCTGTTTGATATTCCGGTCAAAGGGACGCATGCCCACAGTTGGGTGATGTCTTTCGACGACGAACTGTCGGCGTTTCAAGGTTATGCGGCAGCGATGCCGAATAACTGTGTCTTCCTTGTTGATACGTACGACACGATCGACGGCGTCCGTAACGCGATCGAAGTCGGACATTCACTGCGAAAGTCCGGTCACGAAATGGTGGGAATCCGCCTCGACTCGGGCGACTTGGCCGCACTTAGCATCGAAGCCCGCCGGCTGCTGGACGAAGCGGGATTTCCCGATGCCACCATTGTCGCCAGCAATGACCTCGACGAAGGCATCATCGCAGACTTGAAACAACAAGGAGCCACGATCGCGGTCTGGGGCGTTGGCACGAAACTTGTCACCGCGTACGAACAGCCTGCACTCGGCGGCGTGTACAAACTGGGGGCCATGAAAATCGATGATGGAAGCTGGGAACCGAAGCTCAAACTGTCGGAGCAACCGATCAAAACTTCGATTCCCGGGATGTTGCAAGTCCGTCGCTTTCGAAACAGCACGGGAGCTGTCGGGGACATGATCTACAACGAACTCGATGGCCCGCCAACCGCTGCCGAATTCGTTGATTTGAATGACCCCAGCAACCAGCGGCGACTCGCGAGCGAACTGTGTAGCGAAGACTTGTTAAAGCCAGTCATGCGAGCAGGTCGTGTTGTCTACGAATCGGAAGCCTTGGCACAAATTCGTGCTCGAGCGGCGAGCCAGCTTCGCATGTTTCATGCAGATGTGTTGTGCCACGATGACCCGCAGCGTTACCCGGTCGGATTAGAACCGGGGCTCCACAAGTTAAGATCGACGCTGCTACGCCGTGCGCAGGAGACATCGACCTGAGGCATATGATCTTTTCTGGAAAAACCAGCAACATCGGGAAGCGACATTCGGTATCAGCCAAATCGAACTTGAATTATCGGTCGCAACCGACTTGGCAGCGGTCCAACTTAGAATTAGAACCATGCTATGAATGCGCTCATTCTTGTCGACTTGCAGAACGACTTCATGCCGGGGGGCGCTTTGCCGGTGACGGACGGCCACTCGGTCGTGCCGATTGCCAATCGCCTGATGCCCCATTTCGACATCGTCGTGGCGACGCAAGACTGGCATCCTGCTGAACACATCAGCTTTGCGAGCCGGCATGCCGGCTTCGGTGTGGGAGACCGCGTTGAAATTGACGGCATCGATCAAATCTTATGGCCCGACCATTGTGTTCAGGGCACAGCGGGAGCCGCGTTACACGACGACTTGGCCGTGCAGCAGATCCACCACACCGTCCGTAAAGGGACACAGCAACACATCGACAGCTACAGTGGTTTCTTCGACAACGGTCGCCTGCAGGCAACCAACCTCGCCGACAAGCTAAAAGATTTTGGTACCACAAGAGTTGCCGTCATGGGATTGGCCACCGATTACTGCGTGAAATTCACAGCCCGCGACTCAGCAGAGTTGGGATTCCACACGACGGTCATCGAGGATGGCTGCCGCGGCGTCGATGCGAACACAGGCGACGTCGATCGCGCCCTTCAAGACATGCAGCGTGCCGGCATCGAAGTGTTGTCTTCCGAACAAATCACCGGCAGGCTTGAGCGCTGACGGCGGAGCTTTGAGAAAACCCCGCCACAAACAATATCGATCTACCACGAGCGCAGTTCAGTTCAGATGAAGAAGATTCATAGGTGACTGAATGAATAACAACGATACACCCCATGACGAAGTCATTGCCGAAACGCCGTACCTGCGGCTAGTGATGCGACGAGGCTGGTCGTTTGTCGAACGGACCACCGCAAGCGGTGTCGTTTCGATTGCAGCCCGAACGCGTGACGACCGCATTGTTCTTGTCGAGCAATACCGGGCCCCCGTCGATGGCAATGTCATCGAGTTACCCGCCGGGCTATCTGGTGATTTGGCTGATGATCCCGACGAATCGCTCGAAACCGCTGCCAAGCGCGAACTGCTGGAAGAAACCGGCTACGAAGCGGCGAGTTGGCGGCGCGTCATCGATCTGGTTACCAGTTCCGGATTGACCAACGAAGTCGCCACGATCTTTGTTGCGGACGATCTCGAGAAGACCGGTACCGGCGGCGGCGACGCATCGGAAGATATTACCGTCCACGAAGTCCCGCTCGATGAAGTCGACCAATGGCTGTATCGCGCCCAAGAGGCTGGCAAGCTGATCGACTCGCGGATTTATGCCGGGCTGTATCTACTCAAAGGGACGTCTTAGCACCGAAGCATCGATGACGGCGTGATTTCGCGGACGAATCGGCTACGGAAAGATGGCCGACGCGGGAATGATTTGATCGCGCCCGTCGTCACGTGCCTCATCACCGATCCAATAGCCGAGACCTCCACCCAAAAGTGCCCCCAGCAGGGCGCCTCCGCCGCCGATGCCGCTGCCTGTTGAGCTGCCTCCGGGAGAGCCGGTCCGTGGAGGAAAGAAACCGGGATTCGAAAAGAAGTTTTGATCGCCGTAGTAAGGGTCCTCTCCGATGGGGCCCGACCGATCCACTTCGACTTCGGTCTCTCCTGTGTAAGTAAGCTCTCGTCCAAAAGCGTTGGCTGCCTGCTGCGCTTTTTCGGAGACCTGTTCCCGCGCTATTGAAATCGTTTTTGCGTCGGCTCGTGCCTGTTCGATGTCTCCCGAAATTAGTGATTCCTGCAAACTTTGAAGCTTGTTCTCGGCGATGCGCACTAGCCCTCGAATTTCCATCAGCGAATTGTTGACCGCATCGAGCGCCAACAGATCCTTGCTCGACTGGGCAGTTTTTTGGAGATCCAAGACGCGCGACATGTCATTTTTCATGTCCGACAAGTGCTGCTCGGCAATCGACGATAGCTGCGACGCCGGAGTCTCGTCGATGATAGTCGTTTCTGCGACCTGTACGATCGTCGGTGACGATGCCTCAGGAGCAGAGAATCGGTTCTGGTGACGTTTCCGCTCAAGAGAATTCTCCAACGACTTCGAAGGAGAAGCATCCGCCGACTTTGTGGCGTTAACCTCGCGAGCATCCGTCCGGGCGATTTCCGCAAGGACCTCACTGAACCCGCGACGAATGTCTCCGTGCGGTTCCGCGACAGCATATGCGCCGACGCAGAATACGGCGATCAGCGGAGTCGCCGAGAGAAGCGTGCGCCACGGGCCCCAATTGAATCGTGAGAACTTGCCGCTGCAACGATGGCACCGCCCGACAACAACGAAAAACCGTAGCGGCCAAAAGACAGCAGCGTTGCCGCGGGCACTGGGATGAACCTGCCGGGACCTACAAATGGGGCATTTCATATCTCGCCTCCATTTAAACGCTGCTGTGGGCCGGCCACACGATGTCGCATTGACATTTCCTGCGGGCACGGCACCACCAAGCAGTTTGATCGATCATACCCGGCTGATTCTCGGTCATCCAGAACTTTCTCAGAAACGAGATTTCTGCAGCTCACTCCACCACTTCGCACATGCGGCCCCAGCGTTCCCATTCAGCGGCCATCGACTTCACCTGCTCGGGGTATTCTGCAGAGAGATCGCGCGTCTCTGTTCGGTCTGCAGCCAGATTGTACAAATCCCATCGCTGGTCGCTCGCACCCCAACACAGTTTCCAATCCCCCTGTCGAATCGCGCGATTACCGTACAACTCCCAACACAAGGACTCGTGCGGCTCGCGCTGCCGGCCCTGCAGAATCGGAAGCAGGCTTTTGCCCTCCATCGGCAGAATCTCATTGCCGTTGAATTCTGCCGGATAGTCGCCGCCCGACAATTCCAACAAAGTCGGCATAAAGTCGATCAAATGTCCCGGCTGGTTGGTGATCGAGCCCGGCTCGATCGTATCTGGCCAGCGCGCAATCAGCGGAGTGGCAATTCCACCCTCATATGTCCAGGTTTTATGGCGGCGGAAGGGAGTGTTCTGCGCCCAGCCCCAACCCGGCCCGACAAATTCGTAGCCTCGTGTGTCTCCCACCGGAATGTCTCGGTTGTATTCTTCAAAGCCGGCTTGATTGCGCGGCCAGGTTGCACAACCGCCGTTGTCCGACAAGAAGAAGACAATGGTATTCTCCGCGATATCCAGTTCCTCGATCGCTGCCATCAATCTGCCGATCCCTTGATCAAGCCGATCGACCATGGCGGCATAAACTTCCATGCGGCCTTCTTCGCGGGCGCGGTCTTTAACGTTTTCCCAGGGAGTTACGTCGTAGTCGTAGCGAAAGTCGCCCGTCTTTCGATCGACTTCCGACAGCTCCCAACGCGGATCAACGATGCCAAGGTCCTTCTGTCGCTGGTGACGCCGCTCGCGCATGGCAAAGTATCCATCCGCATACATCCCACGATAGCGGTCGATATCTTCCTGCGGAGCATGCAGTGGAAAGTGAGGTGCCGTGTAACACAAATGCAGCAGAAACGGTTTCTCCCCATTCGCAAAGCGGTGCATCGTTTGAATGGCATGATCGGTAAAGGCATCGGTGGTGTAGTAGCCTTCCGGAAACTTGGTAATCCGCTGGTCGTTGTGCGCAAACGGTCGAAAGTTGCCGCCGTTGTAAAAGATCGGGTCTTGTTTGGCGGGGTTAAAGAAGTTGCAGCAACCGCTGAGCAGACCGTAGTACTCTTCGAATCCGCGATCGATGGGCCGCTTCGGCGCTTTGCTGCCTAAATGCCATTTGCCGACGAGCGCCGTCGCGTAGCCTGCGCGCTGCATCACCTCACCCATGGTCACCATGTTTCGTCGCAGCAATCCGCCGGAACCTTGCCTCGGATAAAGCCCGGTTGTCAAAGCCGCCCGAGTCGTCACGCAGACCGAACAGTTATAGAACTGCGTGAACCGCAGACCCTCGGCAGCCAACCGATCGAGGTGAGGCGTGCGAATCTCTCCGCCGTAACATCCCAGATCCGAAAACCCCAAATCATCGCACATAATCAGCACAACGTTCGGCCGCTCCGCCCCCACCGCCGGTGACCATAATGACAAACCAAACAGACTCAGAAGGATCAATCGGTGCACCATAGCGGGACCTTTAACGACTGGGATTAAACAGAACGTGATCATTCCGACGCTCTGAACGTGAACAGGTCAGCATTTTCGAGATAAAACTCCAGGCGGATGGTTTCGCCCTTCAGTGAATTGATATCGCGATCTCGCCAAATCACTTCATGCGAAACCTCGTCGTCACGAAAGGTTTCGCAGTCGTCGTAGTCGAAGCCGACCAGCGGCTGGCGATCCGCATCGCTGATGCGCACCCGCAATTCTCCCTCATCCGCGTCGGCGTTGATCAGTAGCCGTCCGCCCGGCCAGCGCATCGTTCGTGTACAGACGACTCCACCACCAGATGGGCCATGCATCGAAACGAAGCCTTCCTTGCGAATGGTGGCCAGTCCGATCGCGCCGGTTCGCTCCGGTGTGCCGTGCGGCCCGTCCCAGCCGGAATAGTAAATCCACCATTCATCGCCGACTTCCACCCATGCCGGACTGGCGAAAATCATTTCGTCGTCCCAGCTCCCCGGCTCGGCGTACTCGATCAACTTTGAACGGTCCGGCGGTCGCGTGAAGTGAATGCCGTCGCGGCTCAATGCCAGTTGCGTGTAGATGAAATCATTCATCCGAAACGGTTCAAGAAATCCCCAATAGATGCCTGCCCATCTCCGCGTTGGCATGCCGTAGAAGAAGTTGAAATGCGATTCCGCATCGATTTCATCCGGCACCATGATCGTTTGCGGCGAGCTTTGCTGCATCCAATCGCCCCACAGTTGATCACTTGTCATGCGCGCCACGCGACGTGATGCGCCGGTGTCGAGCATCTCTTCACCCCACTTCCGGTAGATGTGCTTCGCTCGGCAGTACATGACATATTGCCGGCGGTCCGTGTCGTAAGAAATCGTATTGTGGTGATCGCTGTGCAGATGCGCGACTCTCGTGTCACTTTCCTCGTCCCAGTGAATGCCATCGTTGGAGCCAACGATGCGGATGCCAGTCAAATCACCGATGCCAGCTCCTTTAGCGCGGTACAACATCAAATACTGATAGCCTCGACGATCCCGCTGGGGAACATCGAGCAGACAGGGGCCACACGACTCCATATTTGGAATGTCGCGCCGGCCGATCACGATGTTGTTCGGTTCGCCCGTGTGCCAATCGAACAGGTTCAGATCCGGACGGCGCCAATGGACGCCATCTTCCGATTCGGCGTAGGCAATGTGCGTGCGGTATTTGCGACCCTTGTCGCTGGCTGCCAACTCGTTGCGAAAGTTGGCTTGATAATACATGCGGAACAAGCCGGTATCGTCGTCGCGCACCACCCAGAGAAAACTGGGCTGATCCCCTGCCAGAATCGGATTGCCGGCATGTTTGTGAGCCTGATGGAAGTGCCGCGTGACGGCTTGGCGTTTGTAGCGAATCGCCCAATGATTATCGACGACATGATTGTCGAACAAAAACTGCGGCTGATGCCCGATCGACAGCGGTTCGGCAGGAACGGAATCGGCTGCTGTTGCCCTAGGGCTCATGCCATAAGCTGCACACATCAAGGCGGCATAACATAACACCGTTCCGCGCGTCATCGATCGTCTCCATGGTTGCTCAAACCGGTTGTGTCATTCCTCGGATCTTACCGTAATTGAGCCGGTTGTCGTGCCTGCTTTCCAATGATTCTCACTCGCAGCCGAATCTGTCTGCCTCGGAGACCGCATGATGGTAGGAGTCTCTCGAAACCGAGTGAGTTCAAGATTCTTTCGTCAACAAACACGACTCGACTACCACACGCGAGATCTTCGCGACTGTCTGCTACGCTTTAGGGTCGTTGAAATTCTTATCGCACGATTCGACGGCCAGCCATGACAACCGCAGAACAACTGACGAGCACACTGGTCACTGCCGAAACGAACGACGACTTCTCCGAGGCGGTGTTGACGCTCCGCGACGGCGCCCGGCTTTGTTTTTGCCATCGCGTCGGCGAGCGGTGGGCCAAATCGGTCGGTCCAGTAGGTCGCGAGCATGACGCCGGGTTGGCTGAAGCCTTTCTGGCCGCCATTACCCAATTCCGGCTGAATGCCAAACATCTCGATATCCAGTTTACCGATGGCAGCCGCTGGGACGAACGCTTGCAGGATACCGATTGAACGATGCGCGTCTGGACCGCCGAAGTTTCGACCATTGACTTCGAGAAGTTGCCCGCAATCGACGCTGGGCTGGCAATTGTTGCTGGTCCCGGAGAAAGTAGTGATGTAATCACAACGCGTGCAGCATAAACTGAAGGACGGGCGTTTCATTCTTCGAGGATGCTGTCATGTGATATCGCATGACTGATGGTCTTATTCAAAGTCGACAAACGATGCTAATCCGTTTTTCCATAGTTGAAGTTTTCCTGATTGGCGCGCTTTCCGCGGCTCCAACAGTGACTGCCGCCGAGCAGCCGGTCGACTTCCAGAAACAGATCGCACCGATTTTCGAGCAGCACTGCGTGCGCTGTCATTCGCCGGGAAACAACAAGGGAGAACTGTCTCTCGCCACATTCGACAATCTCCAGGAAAACGAATACGTCATCGCCGGCAAGGCGGACGAAAGTTATCTGCTGGAAGTCGTCACCGCTAATGACGGCGATCCGCCCGCCATGCCCAAAGAGGGCGACCCTCTGTCGGATGACGACGTCGAGCTGCTCCGTCGCTGGATTTCCGAGGGTGCTGACTGGCCGAGCGACGTCATCGTTCGCGAACGATCGCGAGCCGATTCCAGTTGGTGGTCGCTGCAGCCGTTGGCCGACGTTGAGCCCCCGGTTTCAGAGAGTATCCCTGCCGCGTGGAACATCAATCCGATCGATTGGTTTGTCTACGCCAAATTGGCTGAACAAGGGCTGCAGCCGAATCCGCCGGCAGACCGCCGCTCGTTAATCCGTCGGGCAACCTACGATTTGCTAGGGCTGCCCCCCTCGCCGGAAGAGGTCGACGCATTTGTCAGCGACCCGGATCCCCAGGCCTATGAACAATTGATCGAAAGGTTGCTGGATTCGCCACATTACGGAGAGCGATGGGGCCGCCATTGGCTCGACGTTGTTCGTTTTGGAGAAAGCAACGGCTTCGAAAAGAATACGGTCATCAACACGCTTTGGCCGTTCCGCGATTATGTGATTCAATCGATTAACGACGATAAGCCGTTCGATCGTTTCATTCGCGAACATCTCGCCGGCGACGTCTTCGGTGGAGATGATCCCAATGTCGCCGTCGGCACCGCTTTTCTGGTGGCCGGTCCGTACGATGATGTCGGCAATCAGGATGCCGAACAAATTGCGCAGATTCGGGCCAACACGCTCGATGAAATGATCAACTCCACCGGGCAGGCGTTTTTGGGAATGACACTCGGCTGTGCCCGCTGCCACGACCACAAGTTCGACCCCATAACACAGCGTGACTACTACGCGATGTACGCCACGTTCGCTGGTGTGCGGCACGGTAATACTCCCTTGGCGACACCACAGGCGCGGTCCGAACGGACAGCACTTCTCAAGCCGCTTAACAAGCGTAAAGCCGAACTGGAGAAAGCCCAAGATGATCTGAAGGAGAAGATTCTCAAACGGGCACACGATCGGCTGGATCATTACGAGGCCATTTGGCCACGGCCACCCGTCGACCGCACTGGAACGGAAGAAACATTCGAGCCGGTCGTCGCGAAGTTTGTCCGTCTGGTGTGCGAAGCGCAGGACATCAATCCGCAGGCGACCGTCTTTCGCGTCGACGAATTCGAAATCTGGTCGGCCGAATCGAAACCGCGGAATGTCGCATTGGCAACGAACGGCGGCAGAGCAACCGGTGAGGCGCGCAAGATCGAAGATTTTCCCGGGGCATACGGCCCCCAGCACGCCATCGATGGGAAAACCGGCGCGCGATTTATCTCGACCACTCCCTATTTGACAATCGAATTGGCTGAACCGACGCCCATTAATCGTGTTCTGTTTTCCAGTGCACGGGGCGAGCAGACTCCGGAGCACTCCAAGTTTGTGTTCGTGGCCGACTATCGGATCGAAGTTTCCGACGACGGAACATCCTGGCGCGAGGTTGCACACGGACGTGACCGCAGACCGGTTGGCAACAAGCCGGATCGGCCGCGTTCCAAAGCAGAACCGCCGACTCATCGCGACCATCGCCTGTTGCATTTGGAAACCACCGACGAGGAACGCCGACAGCAAGCTCAACTTTCCCGAGAACTCAACACCGTGAAACGGGAAATTACCCGCGTGCCGGAACTGCCCGATGTGTGGATCGGCACACGAAATCGCGACGACGCCCAAGGGCCATTCCATGTCTTTTTGGGTGGCAGCCCACAAAAGAAAGGTGAACTGGTCGTTCCCGCCAGTCTCTCGCCTTTGAACAATGTCGCACCCAAGTATCAACTACCGGGCGACGTTGACGAGTCCGCCCGTCGAAACAAGCTGGCGAATTGGATTACGGATCCGAACAACCCACTCACACCGCGAGTACTCGCGAATCGCGTGTGGCATTACCACTTCGGTACCGGAATTGTCGATACGCCGAACGACTTCGGCTACATGGGTGGGCGTCCGACGCATCCCGAGTTGCTCGACTTTTTGGCGCGGCAATTACAACAAAACGGCTGGCGGTTGAAAGCCATGCACCGCCTGATCATGACCTCGCAAACCTACAGGCAGTCGTCCAAGTTTCGCGATGGAGCCGCTGCGGTTGATGGCGACTCGCGATTGTTGTGGCGCTACCCACCTCGGCGACTATCAGCCGAGGAAATTCGGGACACGATTCTGAGCATTGCCGGCAAGCTCGATCAGACAATGGGTGGCCCGGGCTTTCGGCTGTATCACTTCATGCAGGATAATGTGTGCACCTACGTGCCGCTCGACAAGCACGGGCCCGAAACATATCGCCGCGCGGTGTATCACCAAAATGCGCGCGCGTCGGTTGTCGACTTAATGACCGAATTCGACCAGCCCGATTGCGCCTTTTCGACACCACATCGCGCCCAAACAACCTCGCCTCTTCAGGCGCTGACAATGCTGAATCACAGTTTTACGCTCGACATGGCACGCGATCTCGCCGAACGATTGCAACGCGAGGCGGGCAAGAATCGCCGCCGGCAAATTGCTCGTGCCTACGAACTTTGTTACTCCCGGAAACCAACGGCTGACGAAATCAGCGCCTGCCGGCAATTGATCCGCGAACACAATTTGGTCGCCTTGTGCCGGGTTTTGTTAAACACCAGTGAACTGATCTACGTCCAGTAAACTGAAGAACTGCGAATTGTTGTTAAGTAAAGAATTGCTCAATTGGTAACCCGACGCGTGAGCTTCGCAACTAGGCATTTCGACATACGAAACCCGACTCGTGCGAATTGAATCTGCGCGAATTTAGCTTTGGTAACCCGACGCGTGAGCGAGGGAATAGCGATTTTCATCCAACGATTGCCATAGAAGATTGCAACACGCTTTTGACATCGAACAACGCTGACGAGAGACTCGAAAACGATATGTCGAAGACCGCATTAGATCTCAGTCTGCTCAGCCGCCGAAACTTCCTCGGCAACATGTACACCGGCTTGGCCGGCGTCGGGCTGATGCACCTACTGCATAACCGGGCGCAGGCCGATCAATCCGATTGGCAACCGGGCCGGGGAATGTCGCATTTCCCGCCTAAAGCGAAACGCGTGTTGCAAATCTTCTGTCCCGGTGCCGCTTCTCATATGGACTTATGGGAATACAAGCCGGCGCTGGAGAAGTATCACGGCAAGCCGTTACCCGGCGAAGAAAACTTCGTGTCGTTCCAGGGGAAGAACGGCAACTTGATGAAAAGCCCCTGGGCGTTCGCACCGGCCGGCGAATGCGGCAAGCACATGAGCACCTTGATGCCGCACATGAGTCGGCATGCCGACGACATCGCCTTCTTGCACGCGATGCACAGCAAGACGAACACCCACGGCCCCGGTTGCGTCTTTATGAATACGGGTCACCCCACCGAAGGGTTCCCCAGTGCGGGTGCATGGCTCAGCTATGCCCTCGGAAGTGAGAACGACAACCTTCCGACCTATGTTGCTATTCCCGATATTCGCGGCGAACCGCCGAACGGCAAGGCCAACTGGGCCAACGGATTCCTGCCGGCTCGTCATCAGGCAATGATGATGAGTGACCAGCAACCGATCCGCAATCTCAGTCGACCGCCCGTCATCTCGCAGGCTGAAGAGACAGCATCGCGGAAATTGCTCGATCAGCTCAATCGCAACTTTGCCGAGGCAAATCCTGCCAACACCGATCTGCAGGCGCGCATCGCCGCTTACACCCTCGCCGCCCGCATGCAGTTGTCGGCTCCTGAAGTATCGAACCTCTCCAGCGAGTCGCGGGCGACACACGAGTTCTATGGCACGCACGACGAAAACGACTTGAAGGCAGCCTACGCACGGAACTGCCTGCTTGCGCGACGACTGTTAGAGCGGGGAGTCCGCTGCGTCAACTTGTACTGCGCATCGCGCGCGTCCGGCGTTGATGGATTGCTCAACTGGGATGCCCACAAAACTCTCAAGCCCGATTACGAACGACATTGTCCGATTTTCGATCAGCCGACGGCGGCGCTGCTTAGCGATTTGAAGCAATCGGGGCTCCTGGACGATACGTTGGTGCTATGGACAACCGAGTTTGGTCGCATGCCAACGCACCAATCGGGTACTGCCGGCCGCGATCACAATCCGGATGGCTTTACTTGCTGGATGATGGGTGCCGGAGTCAAAGGGGGCGTCAGTTACGGTGCGACCGACGAGTTCGGGCGGCGAGCCGAAGTCCATCCCACGACGGTCTGGGACTTCTATGCGACCGTGCTGCATCTCTTAGGTTTCGATCACGAACAATTGACATGGTACCATAACGGATTAGATCGACGATTGACCGACGTTCACGGACATGTCGTTGAGGAGATCCTGGCGTAATGTTGCTGCGGTTTTCGATAGCTCTGGGCACGATGGCGATGCTGCTTCGCGCAGCAATCTGCGCACAGGCCGACGAGCCGGTCAATTTCGAAACAGAGATCGCGCCGATCTTCGTACAGCATTGTGTACGCTGTCATTCGCCAGAGAACAAAAAGGGGGAACTCTCTCTGGCAACGTTTAACGACCTGAAAGCCAACGAATACGTCGTCCCTGGTCAACCCGAAGAGAGCTATTTGTTGGAGGTAGTTTCGCCAGTCGACGGCGAGCCACCTGCGATGCCGAAGGAAGGCGACCCGTTGTCGGCCAACGAAGTCGCCCTGCTCCACCGTTGGATTTCTGCGGGCGCCGATTGGCCCGACGAAGTCCGGTTGGAACCGCCGGTCGTCTCCGATCTCAATTGGTGGTCGCTGAAGCCGATTGTCCTTCCGCCGATTCCCCAGGTAAACGCGTCTCATCCGATCGACGCCTTTATCAATGCGAAGCTTGCGCAGCAGAAGCTGGTCCCGATGGAGACAGCCGATCCATTAATCCTGATTCGGCGCGTGACATTCGACCTCACCGGCCTGCCACCGACACCCGAGGAGATCGACGCGTTTGTTGAAGAGAACAACGCAAACCCCGAAAAAGCCTGGAGCGCGCTGGTCGGTCGACTGTTGGAATCGCCCGCGTTCGGTGAAAAGTGGGCCCGGCATTGGCTCGACGTGGCCCGCTATGCCGAAACGCATGGGTACGACAAAGACAAGCTCCGCCTGAACGCCTGGCCCTATCGCGATTACGTCATCCGCAGCTTCAACGACGACAAGCCGTATACGCGATTCGTCGAGGAACAGATTGCCGGGGATGTGCTGTTTTCCGACGAGCCGGACGGCGTTTTGGGCCTCGGATTTCTGGCCGCCGGTCCGTGGGACTTCATCGGGCATTGGGAAGTGGGCGAAGCCAAGCTGGATGGTCGCATCGCCAAACATCTCGATCGTGATGAAATGATTTCCGCCGTGTTTAACGTCTTTATGAGTACGACGATCCAATGCGCGCAGTGCCATCATCACAAGTTCGATCCGCTGCGCATGGAAGACTATTACCGCTTGCACGCCGTCTTCGCCGCGGTCGACCGGGCCGATCGTATTTACGACGGACTTTCGCCTGAAGATCAACGTCAACGGCAGTCGCTGTTGGCGGAAATCAATGCACTTCAAGACGAGCAGGAACGACTCAACACGCGCAGTCAGCGTACGGTCGCCGCCGGCGTTTCGGGCATCGACCGCCGCATTGCTCAGTTATCATCCGAGTTCGGTACGACACCGCAGCCACAATATGGTTACCACAGCCAAATCGAGAAAACGCCAAGCGTCGCCAAATGGGTGCAGGTCGACCTGGGCGAGCCGCAACCGATCAAGCAAATCAACCTCATTCCGGCATTTGACACATTCAACGACATCGGAGCGGGATTCGGTTTCCCCGTGCGGTATCGCGTGGAGGGATCGAACGATCCGAGCTTTGCCAACGGCGATGTCCAGTTGCTGTTGGATGCCACCGACACTGACCAGAAAAACCCGTTAGCGCATTCCGTCGCAATTGAGACCGAAGACACGGCGTCGCGATATCTTCGCGTGACGGCCACCAAGCTGGCCCAACGACGCGACGACTTCATTTTTGCACTCGGCGAATTACAGGCGATTCATGCGGAAACCGGGGAGAATGTCGCACTCAAAGCAGACGTCACTGCGCTCGACAGTATTGAATCGGGCGAGCGCTGGGGCCGCAGAAACCTGACCGATGGCATCTATTACAAGGAAGTCTCCAATCCCGAAGCGGCACAGGAGCTGGCGGAACTCAAATCGAAGCGCGCCGCCATTGTTCGCAAACTGAAACCGCCCGAAGTCGATGAGCGTCTCGCCGAAATCAAGCAAAGCCTGCAGCCACTCTCCGCCAAGTTCAAACAACTTCCCGCGGGAGAATTGGTGTATGCCGCCACAACACACTTTCCGCGTGGCAGTCGGTTCGTCGCAACCCAAGGCAAACCGCGTCCGATCCACTTCCTACATCGCGGCGATATGAAAGCGCCCGGAGAGCGGATGTTCCCGGGAGCACCAATCTTGTGGAACGATGCAGCGCAGGAATTCTTCGATCAACCTGATTACAACGAAGGCGAAGCCCGCGCGCAACTGGCCCGCTATCTGACTGACCGCAATAATCCACTCCTGTGGAGATCGATTGCCAACCGCATTTGGCAGTGGACATTCGGCGCGCCTCTCGTCGGCACACCGAATGATTTCGGTCGGATGGGGATGCAGCCCACCCATCCGGAATTGCTCGATTACCTTGCTGTTCGACTGCGCGACGATCCCGATCAGTCCCTCAAATCTCTCGTTCGACTACTCATGACCAGTCAGGCCTATCGGCGCGCAGGCACCTTTCACGAAGCCAACGCTGCAGCCGATGCCGGCAATGCCTTTTTGTGGCGATTCCAGCGGCGGCGTTTAACGGCCGAAGAATTTCGCGACTCGTTTTTGTTTGTTGCCGGCGCGCTGCAGCTCGATCAACGGGGCGGCCCCTCGTTTCAAGATTTTGTGATTGAGAAGCCCGCCCATTCCCCGCATTACGAATACCACCTGCACGATCCGGAAGATCCGGCAGCACATCGCCGCAGCATTTATCGCTTTGTGGTCCGCTCTCAACCGCAGCCGATGTTGACCACACTCGATTGCCCCGATCCTTCGATTAGTGCCCCCTATCGCGATGAATCGACGACCGCCTTGCAAGCGCTCACCCAATGGAACAATCGACTCGTCGAAGTCATGTCACGACGATTCGCCGAACGGCTCGAGCAGGAAGCGCCCGCCGACATCGACGGACGCATCGATTACGCCTGCCGCATCGCATTCGGGCGCACTCCGACAGAATCGGAGCGTGAAGTTATGGCTGAGCTATTGAATTCACAAGGAAGTGCCATGTTGGGCCGTGTGCTGATGAATGCCAGTCCGTTCATCTATGTGGAGTAACGTCATGTCATTCGACCGCCGCGATTTTCTCAAGCAAGGGCTGGGCAGCTTTGCTGGTTTGGCGCTCGCCGACTTGCTGATGCGCGACGGCATCGTGCACGCTGCGCCGAAGCCGAGCACGATCCAACATCATCCGCCACGCGCCAAGCGGGTCGTGCAACTGTTCATGGCCGGTGCCGCCAGCCACATCGATATGTTCGACCATAAACCGTTGCTCGACAAAAAAGATGGCGAGCCTTGGGATCCCGGCGAAAGCGTCGAACTGTTTCAAAGCCAACCGGGTGCTTGCTTCGCGAGCCCCTGGAAGTTTCGGCCGTACGGTGAAAGCGGCAAAATGCTCAGCGAAATCGTCGCTCCTTTGGGAAAAGTCGCCGACGATATGGCGTTTATCCACAACCTGGTCGGCAAGACCGGTGTGCACAGCCAAGCCACGCTGCTGCAAACGACCGGGTTTAACTTTCCAGGATTTCCAAGTGCCGGCTCGTGGATTTCTTACGGCTTGGGAAGTGATAGCGATAATCTTCCGACGTTTGTGGTGCTGCCCGATCATCGCGGGTTTGCCTCCAACGGCGCCAAGAATTGGAGTGGCGCCTTTTTGGCAGCCGAACATCAAGGAACGGTCATTCGGCCCGGCAACGAAAAGCCGATCGCCGACCTCTTTCCTCCTCCCAGCGACTTCATTACGCCTGGCAGCGACAAAGCCGGCCTCGCGGCACTTGAGAAAATTAATCGCGCCTATGCCGCCGAAAGGCCCGACGATGACCGACTGACCGCGCGCGTCCGTTCTTACCAGTTGGCCGCTGCCATGCAATTGAGCGCGACCGATGTGCTCGATCTCTCCAGTGAGCCGCAGCATATCCAGGACTTGTATGGATTGGCTCCCGAAGGTCCCGGCGTCGACGATACTGTCATGAACGTCAAAGCCGAAACAGAATTCTTCGGCCGCAAATGTCTCGTGGCCCGCCGACTGCTGGAGCGTGGTATCCGCTTTGTGCAGATCTGGAGCGGAAACGACAACAGCCATCCCCGGCGTAACTGGGACAGCCATGAAGATGTCCCCCGCGACCACCCTCCATTGTCGCTGGGAATGGCACATGGCACGGCAGCGCTCATTCAAGACCTCAAGCAACGCGGCATGTTGGATGACACGATCATCTTGTGGACCACCGAATTCGGACGCATGCCCTGTTCGCAAGGGAGCACCGGCCGCGATCACAACCCCTTTACCTTCACCAACTGGTTATGCGGCGGCGGAATCAAAGGGGGGACGTACGGCGAAAGTGACGAATGGGGCTTCAAACCGCTCGACCGCAATCATCCGACCGAGGTCTACGATATTCACGCCACGATTCTGCATTTGCTAGGTATCGATCACACGCGATTGACCGTCCGTCACAACGGCATCGATCGTCGGCTAACCGATGTCCACGGCCATGTGCTGGAAAACATGCTCGCCTGATTGCAGTTCGAGTACGCAATCATCAGTGGCACAGACATTCCGGTTGGAATTTCTCCATTCAATCGGTGGCACAGACATTCTTGTCTGTGTCTTCACATTCACGAAAACGATTTATCGTTTCGCCGTCCTTTCACTGCTTCACCCTCTGCATGGCACCCACGCGCCCGAAATTTGTTGCCACGTCGTCCGTAGCGCGGTAACGTCAGACTTCAAGCGTCGCGCGCTGTGCGACATTCGCCTCACTTGGTCTGACGACTTTTCCATAGTGGTCACACTCAAAAATGACCTACAGCGTGTTACGCTGACTTGTGGCCGCGACGATCGCATTCTGTACTATGATTGCTGGCTCCGACGAGCCAGAAACGCCGACGAGCAAAAAAGTAACCTGCTATAGTCTTCTGAACGTCGAAATGGAGCAATCGATGAACAACGACCGACCTGGGCCCTCACTATTATTCACGTTCATCCTGACAGTACTCATTGGCTTGTTCTTCAGACCGTCGCCCGCCCCAGCGGCTGACGACGCGACTTCATTACGCGCCGGTGCCGCAGCAGTTGACATCACTCCCAAGGAATTTCCGCTAAACATGCCGGGGGGATTCAGCGCCAACATGGCCGAAGAAGCCCACGATCCATTTCACTCTCGCGCGTTGGTGCTGGATGACGGGACGACATCGTTGGCAATGGTCGTTGTGGATAATCTTGGCGCGCCGCCGGAAGTGCTGGACGAAGCCAAAGAAATCGCTTCGAAGGCAACCGGCATTCCCATGGAAAGGATGCTCATCTGCTCGACACATACGCATAGCGGACCTCGCTCAAATACGACCGAAGGACCGTCCCCCGAAGTGGCCTATCGAAAACGATTCATCGAAGGTGTCGCAAAGTCGATCATTCAGGCGCACGCTCGACTGCAACCGTCCGCCGTAGGTGCCGCAGCACATCCATTGCCGGACGAAGTTTTCAATCGGCGTTGGTATCTGAAACCGGGAAAGATGCCGCCGAACCCCTTCGGGAAGATGGATATCGTGAAAATGAATCCCGGGTATGATCCTGATGTGCTCGACCATCCGGCCGGACCCATCGATCCCGATATCACGGTTATTTCTGTCGAAAACTCCAACGGCAGAGCGTTGGCGTTATTTGCCAATTATTCGCTGCATTACGTCGGCCGCGCACCGAGCGGCCAGCTGTCGGCAGACTACTTTGGCGAATTCGCCCGGTTAATGCCGGCCCGCTTGCGGACGAGTGACAATTTTGTGGCAATGATGTCGAATGGCACATCGGGAGATATCAACAACCTGCCGTTCCTGGTCACGCGGCCTCCTCGTGAACCTTTCGAGCAAATCCGCATTGTCGCGCGCAAGGCAGCCGATACGGCCTGGTTTGCGCACCGCAAGATCAAGCAACACGACTCGGACGTTCGACTGGGCATGTTGCAGCGCGAAATTACGCTGAAGTATCGCAGGCCCACCGAACAGGGCGTGGCTTACGCCCGCAAAGTTCTCGCCATCGAAGACGAAGACGAAATCGCCAAGCTTCCACGCCGGGCGCAGCCCTACGCCCGCAGTACGATTAGGGCTTTCGAACGGAAAGAAGATACGATCACCGTTCAATTGCAGGCGATTCGCATCGGTGACCTTGCGGTGTGTGGAATTCCATTCGAAACCTTTGTCGAAATCGGCCTCGACCTCAAAGATCGCAGCCCGTTTCCGCAGACCATGGTTATTGGATTGGCCAACGGTCGGCATGGCTACCTCCCCACGCCCGAACAACACCGACTCGGGGGTTATGAAACGTGGCTAGGCACGAATCACGTCGAAAAAGATGCGTCCGTCACATTGACAGACAACCTGTTGGAAATGCTGGCAGAGTTGAAAGCGGCTGATTAAATGCAACAATTCGGTCGCTATTACAAAGGTCGCAACCTACCCGTGCGTTGAGAAAAGAATCGACTCAGCCTTAATCAAGCCCGAGCTCTCCCCCTGGCATGGGAGTTCGGATGCATGAGCGTCCGTGAGAAGTATTCAAGTCTTCGATTCCCGACTTTGTAGCGACGAGCAACAGTTTACAGAAACTGACAATACCACTTCGAACACGCAAAGACACGACGGCGATGGCCAGATGATCCATGCGCTGAAGTTTTGGTGTAGCATATAACTAACCAGCCTTAATCAAGGTCACCTCTCCCGCTCGCGGGGGAGGTCGGACGCGAACGCGTCCGGGAGGGGGCCATTCGTGACAGACGATATCATCAACAAGAGCCGCCAACTACGTGAACGCCAAACCAAGGCAGAGTCACTGTTGTGGAATGTGCTCCGCGCGAAGCGACTTTGCGACTTGAAGTTTCGGCGGCAGCATTCCATCGATCCGTATATCGCAGACTTTGCTTGCGTGGCGCGAAAGCTGATTGTCGAATTAGATGGTGGATACCACGATTACCGGTACCAAAACGACACAAGTCGCCAGGCATTTCTGGAAAAGCAAGGATGGACAGTGGTTCGATTCTCGAACGAAGACGTTTTGGACGATGTTCAGCAGTTGCAATATCGATTGCGAGGGACCTGGGACTGGAACCGACCTATACCAAACGAAGACCGGCTCGTTCCGGAATGAGAGTGACGAAAGAAACCCTCTCCCGGGCTAAAAAGCCCGACCTCTCCCAGCGGGAGAGGTGACTCATAGCTCGCTTTTGAAATCTCGCAGACAGATTCTCTCAAAATAAATGACCCACACGAATTCTCAACATTAAGACGGAATCGTGACAATGAATCATCTTGGAAAACTCACTCGAATACTCTGCACTATGTTTGTTCTTAGCGTTGCAACGCTGATCTGTTGCGGCGTTTCACGCGCGGCCGATCGGCCGAACATCATTTTGATTTTCGCCGACGACCTCGGTTGGCAGGATGCCGGATTTGCCGGGTCTGACTTTTTCGAAACACCGAACCTCGATCGGCTTGCAAAGCAGGGGATGGTCTTCCGCCACGCGTATTCTGCGGCTGGCAACTGCGCGCCGAGCCGCGCTTGTCTACTTTCGGGGCAATACACTCCGCGGCATCACGTGTACGCCGTCGGTAGCACAAACCGCGGGAAGGTCGAACTGATGCGCATGAAGCCGGTGCCGAATCGCAGCGGCCTGAGCGCCACGGATTTCACGCTCGGCAAGGCGATGCAAGCAGCCGGTTATGCAACCGGAATGTTCGGCAAATGGCATCTCGACGGTCGCACCGGCAGCCAGCCGCTCGACCATGGTTTCGACGTGGTCAAAGTCGACGGCCACACTTGGCGCGATGAGGTCGAAGGCGATCCGAAAGGCATTACTTCCATCACACGTGCCGCTTGCGAATTCATCGAACAGAACAAGGATCGCCCCTTTTTCGCCTATATTCCCCATTACGCGGTCCATTCGCCGCTCCAAGGCCGGCCCGATGTCATTGAGAAATTCCAAAACAAAACACCCGGCAAACTGCACGACAACGTGATTTATGCGGCTTGCATCGCAGCCCTCGATCGGGGCGTCGGCGAATTAATGCAATGCCTGGCCGACTTGGGACTCGAAGAAAACACACTGGTCCTTTTTACATCGGATAACGGCGGTACCCACGATTCGCAGGAACCGCTGCGCGGAAAGAAGGGCTCCTACTATGAAGGGGGCATTCGCGAGCCGATGATTGTCCGCTGGCCTGCCGTCGTCCAACCGGGCACCACCTGCGATGTGCCGGTCATCAACGTCGATTTCTATACCACGTTTGTTGATGTCGCCGGTGCCGAGTCGCCCAGCGATCGCCCGCTCGACGGTACGAGCCTTCTGCCGCTATTAAGAGGAGAGCCGTCCCTCGACCGGCAGGGTATCTTCTGGCATTTCCCCGGGTATCTCGACGGGCCGGTGCCGCGCGGTCGCGACCCGGTCTTTCGCACGCGTCCTGTCAGCGTGATCCGTAAAGGGGACTGGAAGCTGTTTCTTTATCACGAGGAATGGCAACTCGACGGTGGCAAGTCCAAACTCGACACAAACAACGCCGCCGAGCTGTACAACGTCGTCAGCGATCCGCGCGAGTTGGATAATGTCGCGACCAGCCGAGCCGACAAGCGTGACGAATTGCTGGCTGACCTGTTGGCGTGGTTCGAACGGACGGACGCGCTCCTGCCAACGGAGCCGAATCCCAAGTATGCGCCTGCTGCGGAGTAGCCAAGTCTCGATAAACCCGATTTCTCCGGGCTGTCCTTCCACCGGACATTGATCAGTCTTCGCGCTGCACAGCACTCCTGATTCGTGTCACCCGTTAGATGGCTATTCGACATCCTATCGACGCTGTCATCGCAACGAGGCTCTCAATCGCAATGAGCATCATGTGGCACAGACATTCCGGTCTGTGTTCCCATACCTGCGTTAACGATTCGTCGTTGCGCAGTTCTGCCAACACGATTTGCAAAGTAAACCGTGAGCCGGTTCCAGCAATATCAGGCGACTCAATTCTCGCCGATGCAATACAGGTACTTGTCGTTTCGCAACAACAATCGGTCACCCAACACGACCGGGCAGGCGTTGGCCCGCGTGTCATCGTCTTCGAATTCGTTGCGTGCCAGCAATTGGAACTCGGGTTCGGCGGCCAGCACATAGGTCCCCTTGTGCTGCGACAGGTAATACAGTTTTCCATCCCCTGCGGTCACCGACGAATAAACGATGCCCGGCTGAGGCGATAGCCTTGATTCGTAAACGACCTCTCCAGTCTCAGCATCGAGGCAGTACGCCACACCACGTCGTTCGTGCACCCAAAACAGATACCCATCCTGATAGACGGGGGACGAAACGTTGGTTCCTTTATTCGTGCGCCACAGCTCATGGGTGGCCGTCACGTCGCCGCGCCCGCCTGCGCGAACAGCCAACGCCGTATTCTTTCGTCCGCCGACGCAATAGATTATTCCCTCATTCGCCACCAAACTTGGCACCACATATCCCCGATCGGGAATCCCCCGGCAGCGCCACAATTCCTCGCCGGTTGCCGGATCGTATCCCACCAGGCTTCCGTCCGGGCTGCCCGGCAAACTCAACACCAGTTCGGTCGCGCCTCCGGGAACGTCTACCAAAATGGGGGTATTGCGACACCCTTTAAGGCCAGCGACTTCCCAAGCGACTTCGCCGCTCGCCTTATTCAGTGCATACAGTGTCGTGCTTTCAATGCTGGCGTTCACGATGACCAGGTCTTCGTATAACAACAACGAGTTGCCCGAACCCCAGCCGGCTGTTTTCGAGCCGACATCGGCGTGCCACACTTCCTCTCCTTCGAGTGTCAGGCAATAGACTCCTGAGCGACCGAAGAAAACATACAGGTGCTCGCCATCGGTGGCCGGCGTGCTCGTGGCATACCCATGCCAGCCGCTGTTGCCTGCGGAGTACTTCGACTCGGGAAGACTCGGCATGAATGTACGGTTCCAAATCACGTCGCCGCTCGACGCGTCGAGACAGGTTACGTGTCGTCTCAAATTGTTTTGATCACCCGGGTCTTCCTGGCTGGTGGCATACCCGGAATAACAGGTCAGATAAATCCGATTCCCCAAAGTGACCGGGCTCGACGATCCCAAACCGGGCAAATCTGTTCGCCAAACAACGTTTTCGGTCGACGACCATGTGGTCGGTAAGCCGGTTGCATCGCTGGCGGCAAATCCGCTCGGTCCACGGAACCGGGTCCAATCGACGGCGTCGACCGCTGTCGTGGCTGCAAACAGAATCAGCAAGCTGAATAAGACTGCGAAACGCTTCATCAATCGAATCTCTTTTCTGGAGAAAGAAACGCATCAAAGATCACACATCCCACCATACTAAGTTGCCCAGCCTGCCGAAAAGTCACCCGGGGGAAATCGGGGCTGTTTGATTCCCTTCTGGGCCAAAACTGGCTGAATGGCGCTGTTTTCCGGAAGGTCAATTGACCGCAAAAGACACGAAATCGGCGAGAATTTGAATTGCAGGACTCGTAAACTTCGGCCCAAAGTATCCCAGGTAACCAGCACTGACAGCGAACGTAATTCGTCGTTGATCAAGGCGAACATGCGACTTCCGATGCGGAATCGTCCGAGAACGACCGTCATTTCGGACAACCCCGAATGAGCGCCAGGCATTCCCACGCTGTGCCCATCGCGGGCCAAGATTCTAAGTCGCTTCCTATGGGGTATTCGACAAACAGTAGCATCACCCTGTGTTGCGAAGTTTTCGCCCTGAAAGTGTAGGCCTGAAATCAAACACAATTACATTTTGAAACGAGTTTCCGCTCATTTTCGGGTAACCTGAATGACGGCGATCGCATCGCCGATCCATGCACCAGGTACCAGAATTCAAGAGTAACTCGCGATGAAATATACGAACCCGCCTTGTTCCCGAGCATTTGCAATTGTCTTTACACTCTTCCTCGTGCTTTTGGGCGGGCTCGCGCGTCGGGCCGAAGCCGATGAAAAAATCACAATCGAGCGGGATGTCGAAGTCCCCATGCGGGACGGAACGATTCTGCGTGCCAACGTCTTTCGACCGAGCAGCGGCGGACCGTTTCCCGTGTTGATCTCGCGGACGCCCTATGGAAAGTCAGCCAACCCACGCACCACCCTGGTGAATGCCGGCTATATCGTTGTCACGCAAGACGCGCGCGGCCGATATGCCTCGGACGGTCAATTTGAATCGTTCGTGCGCGCGGACACACATGACGGCAGCGACGGATTCGACACGGTCGAGTGGGCAGCCAAGCTGCCGAACTCCACCGGCGAGGTGGGGCTGCTCGGCACTTCGTATCCCGGCTTTCTGGCCTGGCGGGCCGCAGGGGCGCAACCAACGGCCCTCAAAGCGATGGCCGCCTTTTCGATTCCCGCGCGGTACCTCGATTTGGAAGGACCGGGGACCATCCGTCCGGGCCGACGCCTCAAATGGTGGCACGGGACAATGAGCCCCGATTTGCGACTCAAAGCGGACGGTCCGCTACCGCATTCCAGAACAGAAGCTGCCGAACTGTGGAACGCAGGCGAAGGCGAGACGCTGCTTTACACACTCCCCTGGAGCGAGTTGCCGAACGACATCTTCGGCAGCGAAGCCTCGACCGCCCGGCATTGGCTCGCCAATCCGTGGGAAGACCCTTGGCAACTCGACAAGGACGCTGCCAAAACACTCGTGCCCAATCTAAACGTGTGCGGCTGGTACGATCACTGCAATGGTTCGATTGATTTGCATACAGCGATTGCCTCAAACGGTGGTAGTGATGAGGCCAGGGCATCGTCGCGGTTGATTGTCGGTCCTTGGAGTCACAGCGGACTGGGCAGACGCAAGCAGGGGGACATCGATTTCGGTCCCGATGCGACAGTCGATCTTAATCAGCTTTACCTCGACTGGTTCGGCTACTGGATTCGCGGCGAGAAAAACGACGTGCCAAGTTGGTCGCCGGTCCGCATTTTCGTCATGGGAATTAACAAATGGCGCAACTACCACCACTGGCCGCCGACAGAAACGAAGCCGGGAGAATGGTATTTCGACAGTGACGGTTTGGCGAACAAACCATCCGGTAACGGGCGGTTGGCTCGCGAGAAGCCGTCCGATGCTTCCCATGATCATTACGAGTACGATCCGACCAATCCGGTTCCGACCTTGTGGACGCCGTCGCTATTTACGATTCCCGCGGACCAGTCGAAGCTAAAGGATCGCGACGACATCCTGGTGTATCAGTCGGAACTGCTGGAAGAATTCGTCGAAACGATTGGCTATCCCGAAGTTGTTTTGCATGCAGCGTCGAGTTGTCCCGATACCGACTTCTTTGTCCGTTTGATTGATGTCGACCCCAACGGCCGCGCCATCGACGTGACATCGGGGATGGTGCGGGCCCGCTATCGGAATAATCCGGCCGGCGATGCGTCTCCCGACCCGGAGTTCCTGAAACCCGGGCAAGTCACGGAATTTCGCATTCGCATGCGTCCGACGGCACATCGGTTTCTAGAAGGACACCGTATTCGACTCGATGTCACCAGTTCTGACTTTCCGAATTACGACCGCAATCACAATACGTCTGCCGATCAAAATCGGGATGGAGACTTGGTCGTGGCGCGGCAAACAGTGCATCACGGGCCGGAATCCCTGTCCCGCTTGATTCTGCCGGTGATGCACGCTGATGAGAATTCGGGCGGCCGCTAGAGCAATTTGCTCTTTCCTATGCCCGCGAGTTTCGCTTTTGACGGGGCAAACACTGTACTTCCGCGAGGCAGGACGGTTACAAGTTTTCTAAAATGCTATAAGGCGATCACTACAAGGGATACTGCAGAAACAGATTCCGAGCGGAACTGTTTGAATTCAGCCGGCCGGTCGATTTTTTGGCCGGTCGCCGCAACCAACGGCAATCGACGCAGTAGGAGGAAAATCATGCTTCGAAATGTCGTGTTTGTCTTGCTGGTTTCTGTGTGTGCCGAGCGTACTGTTGCCGATGAAGAAGCCGAGCGTCCCGCGACGGTGGTGGAAGCCAGGAAGGTCCTCGATTTGGCGACGTTCCCGCTAGTCAAAGGAGCCGAGGAACCAACTCGCCGCAACTTGGCGGGTCTTAGCTATCAAGCATCCGGTTCAGTCGCAGAAACGTTTGATGTCATCAAACAGGAATTCGCCAAGCGAAACTGGACAGAAGTTCCGGGAGGATACAGCAGCGGTCAGTATGCGGCAGCGACGCTGCAATCGGGCGACTATAAAGTGTCGCTTTCCGTTTCGACCGGCATCGGTGGGAACCAAGCGAGGGTCTCGATCATTCAGCACGGAAACATCAACTTCGAAAAGTTGCCCGTGCCGGAAGGATTCGAAACACTTTACGGCGGACCGGTCAGCGTGATGTACATTTCTCCGGATAGCGTCGAGCAGACCAAAGAGAAATGCCGAGCCCTGTTGATGAAAAACGGCTGGGTCCCTTATGGCGTCGCCGGCGATAGCTTGATGTTTCGGCAAAACGCAGTCCAATTGACGGCGATGATATCAGCGGCACCGGCCCAGGGTGGCAAAACGGTCGCGCAGTTTAGTTCGGTCTTGATGTCCGTGGAACTGCCTGCCCCACCGAATGCGGTCAACTTGCAGTATTCCGAAACGCCGATGCAGTTGTTCTTCGACGTCGACGATTCGATGGACGGCGTGATGAACTTCTACCGCGATGCGCTGGCCCCATGGGGATGGAAACAGACGACCGAGTCGTACGTCAAGGTCAGCATTTACGAGGTGCTGATCTATCGCAATCCGCAGAAGGAAATGTTGAAACTGCAGATGCATGAGTTTGAAGGCAAGACGCGCGTGCTGCTGAAGTACGAGACGGCTGACGAAGTCAAACGCATGGACAAGTTGGCGCAAGAAGAGATCGCCAAACGGGAGCAGGAACGGCAACGTGCCGCGGCTCGACGAAGCGAAAAACTGCCGATCACCGTGCCCGCAGACGCGAAGAATCTCAAAGCCGAAAAGAACAGCATCAGCTTCAATGTCACCAACGGCACGGCCCAGCGGATCGCTGAAGGCTGGAGCAAGCAGTTCACCAAAGAGGGATGGAAACAGGATATTGCCGTCCTCGACAAGATGGCGGGAGCCATTTCGCTGTCGAAAGAAGGAATGAGCTTAACGATCCGATATACCGACACCGGATTTCTGCCGGCTGAAGTGGAAATCGATTCCACCGGTATCCAACTCGAGAAGTCTGCAAAGTGAATTCGCGATGAGACCAGTTTAGAATTCGGCGAAGCGATGAATCGATTGGAATCGGCACATGAAGTCGGAACGGCGTTTAGCTGCCATGGAAAACCGCTGCCAATCACTAGGACGATGGA
>JANQRQ010000044.1 GCA_028284485.1 Planctomycetaceae bacterium
GCTCGTTTAAAATCTATTAACAGATTTGCTGTGGTGCCGAACTTTGAGCGGCTTACTTTTTCTCGTGGGCGATTCTGGCTCGTGGAAACCAGCTATCACAGAACAAAACGCGATTGTCGCGGCCACAAGTCAGCGAAATACGCTGTAGTGGAGTAGCCGGTCTGCTTGCGGTCTGGGGCGCGCCATAGAAAAGCCCCTGTCTTCTCGGGGCCCACACAATGTGAATTTCCCGTTTTGTTCTCAAAGTACGATTGGCGAGTGTCTGGAATCTAATTGATCAATCAGCAAGCATCGTCTTGTCGCTTTGCCACGCGACTACCGATATAGAATATGTGAATCCCGTGTCGGAACTTCTTGATCCGAAATGAATGTCTGATACGAATAGCAGTTGCCGATGATTGGTCCTTCGGAAAGCCGAAGCACCTGCCGAGCGGGAAAATCTAATCGCTTGCCTATGTTGCGATCAATTCCCCGTTCATAGACGGGTGACAGGTATCGGCGGGTGGCCGGGGTTGGACTGAACGGAGCGAAGGAAACCCCGGGTCTTACGACTGTTGACGAACACCGAGTTGTAGTCCCGGACCTGTGTTGGCCCGCGTGCTAGCGCACTGCGGCTCACATTTATTGGGACATGTTGAAGGCCTGAATCTGCTTTGGCGAAACGCAATCGCGTGGCGATACTGCGCCAGGTCGGGGCCTGATCTATCGCTCGCCCCGCAGTACATGACGCGCCACACAATCACTGACAGGGAATCGTGACGAGCGTTGGTTCGATTTGACGCAGGATTTGCGGCAATCGGGGCGAATCAATGCTTACCGCAGATGCCCGCCCCTCGACATCTCCCAATTCGCGTCGGGCGGCTGCCAGCAATGTCGTACAGCCACTCAGTTTGCTCGAAACCGACTCCGACTTACGACTCGCCGACTTTAGTGAAAGGCAATAGACAAATGCCAGTTGAAGCCGGTTGATCTCGATTTCCTGGGCTTTCAATTCGGCAAGCTGAATCGCCATTAAGTCATTCTTCGTCAGGTCCCGTACGGCCTGCAGAAAATGGCGGGCCACACTGGCGCGGCGACCATAGGTAATAATGTGCTGCTCCGGCAGGCCGGATGAGTGGTACGCCTTAATAGCGGGGTCTCGCTTCAGCGTCCAGTAGTGCATTCGCATGCCGTCCACCAGAAGTTTCTGAAAAGAGGCAGCGTCGTAATCAATCGGCTTCACGAATTGAAACGGTTTGGGATGCGATGTGAAACCGGCCAGCATCGCACCGAGTTCGACGCGGGCCAAAGCAGTCATCCACGCCAGTCCGTGGCGACGGAATTTATCATTCGATTCTTGAGGGCGCTCGGTGAAGAAGGTCGTTCCTTGAATCTTGCGGGAGAGGTTGGTGTAGACCGCGAACTGGTCTTGCCCGCGCACGATCTCTTCGGCAATTTCGATTTCCTCTTCATTGGCCTTTGTGAGAAACTCGGTGAGAAACTGCAACGATTTGCCGTATTCGACGAATCCCACAAGCCGGTAGATCAGTCGAGGATCTTGTGGTGGTACCCATGCGGCATGACCGACGGTGAATTGTTCGGAACGGACCGTTCCGGATACGGTGTTTGTCCCTCACCAGAATGTGGAAAGTTTGTACGAATTTGTCTTTTCCTGACGTGTCTTTGCGAAGATTGTCTTGTTTTGTACGCGTCGGTCTTCCCAGGCCCAGGTGTAGTGATGCCGACGTGCGAATTTCGGCACTGGGTCGGATCGGTCGTCGAGTGGGTCGGTCGGCTCGGGACGCTCTTTCGGCATGAAAAGCCAAATCAGTGCGCCCGGCTGTTTCAACGTGAGGGCACTCTTGGCTAAGCCACCGACATCGGGTCCCGACCCGTATCGGCCGCGCAACCACCAGTGCAGGCCTTCAAACAACAGTCGCGACTTGTCCGCCAAATCGCCTGCCAATTCTTTCGCCTCTTTTGCTTTGGCCTGGATCTGGTCGACAAGTTCTGGTTCCTGCAACGACGTGCGACTGAATGGCTCTGATTCGCCTTCACGCGATTTCAGAAATTGAAGCAGAAATTGAGCGTCCAATGCGGTGCTGTAGGCGGCCATCATTTTTTCCGTCGACAGGTCCGGTTCGGCAAGAATCTGCAGCCCATAGTCCAGACGATTGAGTCTCATCTCCGCCACCAATTCGGCGAGTTCCCGGTCCGCCTCTTGAACCTGGTTCAGACGCTGCTGTGCACTTTCGCGTCGAACAACTTCCCGGTCTGCCGCATCAATGTTGCTCAGCATTCTTTCGGACAGGTTCGACGAAAGTTGTATTCCGTACGAGGATGTCCGTTCGCCCGATAGCAGTTGGTTATCGAGGACGTGCAAGTCCCATAGGGCCCGTTCGAATTCCGCCATGTCCTCAGGGGCATCTGCGCTGCCTGCGACCAGGGGGTGGTCGGCGAATTCAATTAGGATTTGTTCGACGACATCGGCCAGCGATTTCATGACCAACAGCCGTTCGCGAAACTTCGGAGTTGGAAGCTGCTTGGCCATTCCCTGGCGAATTAACGACATCCGTGCCTCGACGAGTTGCTGCCCGACTGTCGGAACATTGCGTTTCGTCAATTCTGCGTTGAGTTGCTTAAGACGCGCATCGCTCATCCTGGCGATGATTGGGGAAATCACCTGCAACGAATGGAACGAGTCACCTCGGTAATGCGCGGCGGCAATGGTGTCCGCTTGTTTTTCTGTGGCCGTATCGGCCTGTGTTGCAGGCTGAATCGCCATAACAATGAACGTCGCGATGCAGACGGTTTGTAATCTGATCAAAATCCGTTTGTGATTCGACCAGCGCGACGAGAAGCCGGGGCTTGAATTGGGGGTAGCCATTGGTCCTCCAGCAAACAGAATAGAACGAGTTTGAAAACCCGATTGTGCTTCTTCGTAAACGGTCAGCGTTGCGAGTCAACGCAACGTATCAAAGGGTTTTAAAACGGTTTGTCGCTTGATCTGACCGCGATTTTTTCCGATGGAGTTGCTTCAGGCTCTAGCATCAGTATCTGTGATGAAAATGATTCTGTAAACAACTTATCGCCGGAATCGAGTGTTTTGAATAATATGTCCAACGGCAGTTCACACATGTCGCATGAATCTGCATCGGCTGCTTCAGGATTTGCAATTGCAGTAGGGTGGGTGCAGCAGAGCGCAACCCACCATCCCCGCTTACTCGAAATGGCGAAACTCGTCCCCATGCCATTCATCAGCACTACCCCATTCCATCGAATACTCACCGGCAGCGACGTAGCGATGGAACGATGACCAGGGCCAGTCTCGCACACGCCCGACGAGCTGGTGTTTAAGCGGATTGACGTGAGTGTAATCGACGCATCGCTTAAGGTCTTCATCATCGCGGCAGGTATGCTCGAAGAAACGCCGCTGCCACACCGCCTGCTCACCTTTCCGGCGACGGCTATGGGAGCGGTTAGCAACAGTTCCTGCCTCCTGTTGCCATATCCTCGTGAAGGCCGTTTTGATTAACCGCCATCGCGTGGAGTAATCTGCGTCGCCACGTGGCATTGTCCAGACAGCATGCAAGTGGTCTGGTAGCAACACTATCGCCGTAATCTCGAACGGAAATTCGTTGCGGACCTTGTGAATCGACTCTCGTAGCGCTCGGCGCCCAAGTTCGGTGGTGAGTATCGGCTGTCGGTGATCTGTCACGACGGTGAAGAAGTACACCTGTCCCATGCGAGATCGACGGTAACGGCTCATTCCGTCAGACTATAAGAATCCGCTGAACAGGCCAAGAAGATCCGCACTGGAAGCGGTGGGTTTCGCTACGCTGCACCCACCCTACATGGCTGCTTCAGGATTTGAAAGCTGCCTCGATTACTGCAAAGTTGGTTTTAAGATATAGATTCAAGACGTCACGCCAAGCCCGAGTAAGGAGCTTCTCGTTGGAAAGCACGATGCCACTAGTCTTAGGGGTCGGTCTGTTATTGCAGACGGCCAATGCCGACGAACGTGAGCTGCTCCCGGAGTTCGACGGTCGCTCTGTATTTCGCATCACCACTTTGAGCGCCGACGTTCCAGATGCTCTCGCGAGACTGTTCTCGAAGCAGGTTGACGTCTTTGGAATACAGGTGCTGGCGACAACAGACACTCCTGACGACAAAGTGCAACATGCCGCTAACGTGATGGCACAATATTTGGATAATGACGCCGATGGTGTTCCGGATAATCCGCGCGTTATTCAATCGATGCTGAAGAACAAAGCGACGTTGGTCATGTTTGCCACGGCCCGTGACTCAGAACGGGCGATGGAAGACCTCGACAGGAATCGCACGGATCAATTGGATTCAATGATTCTTCAAGACTTGTACGGAGAAGAGACACGTCCGGGAGGTGCTTCGCGCGGCGAATTTGACGTCAGTTACGAAGAGGTTCTCCACCTGATCACCCACGCCGGATACGCGTTTGCATACCCTCAAGTGTTTGGCGAGAGGCCTGGCACGAAGCTGGCAGACGCCATGGACAAAGCCAGGGGCGGTCGTTTCCTGAAGATACCTGACGAATATCCCAAGACGGCTTGGTACACCTATTTCGACGAGACTTGTGACTATGGGTGCCAGGCAACCGAGTACATTTACTGGGGACTGACATCGTTGCTCGGAGCCCAGGACATTCCCGGCCGAGCTGACGACATTTCTGATGAATGGCGCCTGAATACCCCGGACGCATTTAAAAAGGGTGATCCTCTGCTCTACGAACTGTTGACCGACCAGCGATATGCAATGCCCACACGCCTGCCCGACGGACGATATCGGCCTACGCGAAAGTAGTCCGTACCGAGTGGGCCAATACGCTCTAAAGCATTCCCGTAGCGTTCGGGTAGTTCTCGGTGCCGTGTCGCCCCGCGTGCTAGCGCACAGCAGCTCATATTCGTCGGCGAAAGACGTGTAGACCCGGATCTGGCGTACGATTGCTTAACGGTTGTGCTCAAAACTGGTCAACGCGTACGCTGCCGCGTGGCCGGCAATTGTCCCGGTGTTGCCATCTTGAATGAAGGCACGCAGGGCCCCCGCGTGTTCCTGTTCAAGTCCGATCCTGGCCAGTGCCTGCCCAGCCGCTTCTTGGACGGGGCCGTACTTGCTGTCACCCTGAATCATCCCGATCAGGATCGGGACAGCGTCTTTAGACGCTGGGCCAATCTTTCCGAGCGTTTCAATAATGGATTCCTGATCGAGCCATCTCGTATATTCGTCTCGTTGCAAGGTTTTGTCTGTAAGGATTTCAATGAGCAGAGGGGCGGCGCTCGCCGCAGCCGGACCTAAGTTCCCGATCGATTCTATCGCGGCGCGACGGTGGTATTCGTCATTGCGGACATTACGCAAGTAAGCCGACATTGCCGGAACTGCCTGTTTCGCGTCGGGTCCAATGTTGCCTAATATTTGGGTGGCCAAGTACTTGTTGGGCGGATCCTCGTTCGGATCATCCAGAATGGTGATTAGTGTCGGTACGGCATCTTTTGCCAGCGGGCCTAGATGCATAAGGCATCCGAATACACCACGTCGAACTTTTTCGTTAACCGGTTCTTGCTGTTGAAGATACTGAATTGCGACTTCAACTGTGGCGACCGCATCAATCCTTGTAAGATGCCAATGAGCTTTTTGACGAGCATGCGTGTCGTCATTCACATCGTTGATGATCGCAAGATAAACCGGCACAGCCTCTTGCGATTGTTTTCCTCCGAGTTCCGCCAGTTGATACATCGCTTTATTTCGACTGTTGGGATGGTTCGACTTATCGACCATTACTCCGATCAAATATTCCGCGTACCACGAGCGCCATGGCATCAGTGCGATGCTGATTGCCACCGCAAGTACGACTGTTGCCGTCAGGATCCCATAGAAACGAACTCCCTTCTTCAATTCGACGGCTGTCGCGGAGTTGGTCTGAGGAGGAGTTTGTTCTTGCGACTGTTCGCTCATCGCCTGTGATATTCCATAGGGATGCACGGATAACACCGCAACTACCAATACAGTTTGGATCGGTGCACGGTTGATTGTATTCTGCACCTGCCCGATGGAACAGAACAAAGTTGCGGCGGCGTCTGCTCCGCTAAATGTCGTTGAAGTTGGCAAGAGTTTTGGGCACCTGTCCACCTAGACCTGTCACGGCAATCATCAACGAGCCGCAATGCGCTAGCATGCGGGTCGTTGTCATTCTTGAGTTGGCCCGCGTGCTAGCGCACTGCGGCTCATATTCGTCGGCAAATGCCGTGTAGGCCCGGACCTGTCCGGGCGATTGTTCAACGGGGGCATATCAGAAGGCAACACCGCACAAGGCCGGGACCTGGTCTACTACTTCGTAGGCCGGACCACGCGCAGCGAAGTTCCGGCAGATGTTCCGCGTTCGATTTCGCCATTGCCGGAGCGGCGTCGCTACGCTCCTTGATCCGGCCTACAAATCTCTCTACTAAACCTGCTCGGCGGTGAGAACGGGCGGCTCGGCCGGTTCTTCTTCCCGCGAGGGCCAAGCCGCGAAGCGATTTAAAAGCGCCGGCAAAAACAGTACGTCGGCAAATAAAGCAGCGGTCAGCGTTAAAGCGCCCATCATGCCGAACAGCCGCGCGTCGCGAGCATCACCCCATAGCGCCGTCAACATGCCGGCGACCAACACGATTGTTGTCATGAGCAAGGCCGAGCCGACACCAGTAAATGCGCGGTGGATGACCTCTTGCTGGTCGTCGCCGGACTGCTTTTCTTCCATGCAGCGTGTCAAAAAGTGAATCGTGTCGTCGACTGCGATGCCGATGCAAATTGTAAAGACACAGACGGTTGCTAATTCTAGATACTGCCCCGAGAAATAGAGCATCGCACCGGTGAATGCCAAGGGAAACAAATTCGGCACGATTGAAATCAAGCCGATGCGGATCGAGCGATACACGACCGTCAGCACCAACCAAATGATGACGCTGGCCGTTCCCAGGCTGGTCGCCAAATCGGTCAGAATGCGATAGATGTGTCGCCAACGCCAGACGGCGTCGCCGTCGAGTTCCAGATAAAAATCAGGGTGCTGCGCGACGATGTTTGCCATCCCCGCTTCGAGACGTTCGAAGACTGGGCCGTATCGGGCGATTCCCAAATCCTGCACGCGGAATTGAATCGACGACGTTTGCCGTTCGGGCTGATAGAAGGCCCGCTTCAACGACGCCGGTAGCAGTTCCAACAGCGGCATCCGTTCGTTCACCGGGCCGTCGCCTGGCAGGGCCTCTAGTAAGTCGTACATGCCCAGCGGATGACCGAGTAGCGGCTCCGCTGCCAGCATTTGATCGACGTCCTGCAGTACTTCGACCAGTTCGGTGTCTTCGACGTCGTCTCCCCAACTGATGGAAACGTTGCCAAGTTCCAATCCGCCCAATGCGGTGTCGAGATGCCGCAGCGCCTGGGCCGCTTCTCCCGAACTGCTGAGTCCGCTGTAGCGCTTTTCGTCCGGTTGCAGTCGCAGGCAAACGGCAGCGAGAACGACCGTCGCGACGATCGCCACTCGTGCCAACATTCGGTCGTGGCCGAGCACCCAATCGACAACGGATCCGATTCGTTTGATTTGCCCATCGATCAGACTCTTGCCGAGACCTACGTGCAAGCGACGGCCCAACGGCGATCGACAACCGAGCGGCACGACAGTGACCACGCTGATAAATGTCATGATCACGCCCAGCACGCAGCACCAGCCAAATTGCCGAACCACTTCGTGATGGGCCCACACCAGGCTGGCGAATCCGATGGCGGTTGTGAGGCTGGTGAGGAAGCAGGCCGGTCCCACGCGCGACAGCCCGCGTCGGGCGGCTTCTTTGGTGTCGAGGCCGGAAGCGCGTTGATTGCGGATTTCGACCATTAAGTGCACGGCGTCGGTCAATCCGACCAGGCTGATCATGATCGGCACGATCATGTCATTAAAGGGGTTATCCTGCAGATCGAAAAAATGCAGCATGCCCATCGTCCAGAAGACGCCGACGGCTGGGGAAATGGCGACGATGATCACAGCGGACAGTCCGCGAAACAGAATGATCGCCGCCAGAATCATGATGCTATACCCGATTGCCTGGTAGCGAATCGAATCGCGAAGATGGCTTTTGACGTTCATCAAATACAGCGGGGCAGGGCCGGTGACTTGAAACTGAATGTCGGCACCGGGGATCGAGGCGGCCGCAGCCTCGGCGGTTTCGCGGATTTCGGTGGTCGCCGCCTCGTCCGTGGTGACATAAAACCAATCGAGGCTCAGGCTGAGAACGAAAGTCTCGCCGTCGGGCGATACCAATTGGCCGACAGCCAGGGGATTGGTGACGGCACGCTCGCGGGCAGCTTCGATCACGCGGTCGGCGGATTTGGCGTTCGGTAAAAGCGAACCGGTCAGGCCGAACAGATTTAATTCGGGAATGCTATCGAGCCACAAGACATTGGTGACCTGTGGGAGTTCTTCGAGATCGTCGACCACCTTGCGAATGGCGGTCAATCCGGTCGACGAAAAGAAGTCGGGGCTGGTGGCGACGAGTACGACTTCGCCGCCAGCGACGCGGAACGGTTCCACATCGGGGGCCGGTCTGTCGTTGCGGCGATTCGGGTCGCTCATCGACCGCGTGCGGCCGGACGATTCCTCTTCCAAACGATTGGGGAGGATCAAATCGCGGATTGGATCCGGGTAGACGTGCCCCAGAATCGAGGCGGACGACATCACCAGCAGCACCACGATGTGCAGCGCGGGGTGATCGGCCCACCAGTAGAACCATCTGCGGCTGAATCCGCTGCCTGTAGGACGGTTGTTCATAGTCGACGTGCCGCGGCTGCCTCGATCTCGCTGCGTTCCAGCCGACCGTCTCGGTTTCTGTCCATTCTGCGGAAGCCATAACGTTGGAAGGTCACCGGGGCTTCATCGCGCGTGACGATTCCGTCGCCGTCCTGATCCATGTCAGCCAGAAACTTGTCGACCGATTGCTGGATGTGTCGGCGTTGAGCTGCGCGATCGGCATCGCTACGAGGCTTCTTTGGTGGTCGCTGAGACGCACCAATGGGATAGGCGACATCGAAGAAGGCGACCGCCATTTCTTCGCCGGTTTGATCGCCCCACGTGACGTATTCGTTGGGAGCCGGGTTGACCGGGTTGCCGGAAGAGTTGTCGAACGTGAATTGCATCTTGAGTTCGTCGATTGTTTTCAAATCGAGCGGGGATTCGAAGCGGTACCAGTGTTGCCAATTGAAGTCGTAATGCGGAACGGAGAGGAGCTTTTCTGCCGATTGGTTGCTACGTGATTCGAGCCAGAACGATTTGCCACGCAGATGCATATGCGGCATGGCGGCAAGCAGGCGAGCTTCGGGGCCGAACCCGTCGAGGCGCACGTCGACCGTGTGGTTTTTCGAGCCAGGCGGAATTTCGAATTCGTTATCAACGGCGACGCGCGTGACCACTTCGTGAGTGACTTCTGCTGGATCAGCAAGCCACACGCCGATGCGCGTGATATCGGTCGTTTTCTTGCCGTTGGGCGTGTAATGCATTTGGAAGACAAGTTTCGACCCGGCGGGAATGCGGCGGGCATGGCCGGGCGGTAACGCGAATGTGCGTTGTCCGGGAACATAGCCGCCCATCCAACCGATGCCCTCAGATGACGATCCATCCGGCGGGCGGACAAAGACAATCGTATGATGGACGACGGAGGCGTCCCCAGGAATGACTTGGGCGGCGCGAACCCAGTGGTCTTCCTCCCACTGTGGATCAACGACGAAGTACTGATACTCGACGATGCCGTCAGCCGGAACAACGAACGGACGGTCGCGCATGGTGAACTCGACATTGGGCGCGGTGGGGAGTTGCCAACCGGCTGCCCATTGAGGAGATGCGGGACGGTCCTGCGGATCGCCTTCCGGCATGCCATGTTCGAGCCAGGTTGCCAATGTTTCGCGGTCTTCAGTGGGGAAGAGTCGCTCGCCGACGAAGTCACCGTAGTTGGGGTCGGCGTGCCAGGGAGGCATGCGACGTTGGTCGATGACTTCGAGAATCATTTCTCCCCAGCCGATGACTTCGTGGTAATCGGTGAGCGAGAAGGGACCGATTTCGCCCGGGCGATGACACTCGACGCAATGCTGATTGAGAATCGGGACGACATCGCGTGTGAATGTAACAGGCGAGGGAGAGCCCGCATGCGCTTTGTGTTTGTTGACGAAAGTGATCAGGCAGCCGACCGCCGCTGTTTGGGATTGTGGCACCGGTCGCCCGGCGATGAGGGCTGCGAGCGTGTCACGCAAGTCGTGCTTTGTCGGCTCGCCCCGTGAGAGGCCCGGTTCGTATTGGTCGTCGATGCGCCCCTGGTACACCACTTGGTCGTTGCTATCGAGCACGAAGACTTCGGGCGTGCGCGTGGCCCCGAGCTGTGTGGCGAGCGACTGGGTGGCGTCCTTGACGATGGGGAATTCGAGTCGGTGTTCGCGGATGTATTGTTCGATGTCGGCAGGCGAGTCCTGGGGATTGCTGTCGATGCCGACGAATGTGAAGCCCTGTGAAGAGAATTCTTCAGCGAGGGAATTCAGCCGGGGGCCATAGAGACGTGCGAGTGGGCATTCGGCGCCGAGGAAGCAGATGACCTTCCATGGGGAGTCGGTGAGCTCGAGTGCGCTGTTGTCGACGCTGCGGAGTTCGTTCCAGGGGATTGTGGTTGGTTCCGCAGCAGTGGCGGTGGTGACGCACAGTAAGACGATGAGCGCGGCGGTTTTCGATCGTGACAAGAGGGGCATCCTTGTGAATGTTGTGTTTCGCGCGTCGGCGTTTCCATCCGATAGGTAGCTTTGAAATTACTGGGAAACGCTGTTGTTCTCAAGGGGAGTACGGGATCGCGGTGGGGGCGCTTGTGGGATCTTCATATTTCGGCTGGGCGTGGGGGGGATAGCGTTTCGGGGTGGGCGTTTGCTTTGAAGTTTCGCATTTGCGGCCTTTGGGGAATAGGTAGCGAGTACTGGGGTGATTCTGGGGCAAATGCTCGGTTCAAAATCGATCGAACGTTGACATGGGCTACTCCCTCGCTGACGCGTCGGGTTACCAAAGTTGAAAATGCGCATCTTCATAGGTGTTTGTGGGGGTAGGCGGATGGCGATGACTTGGATTCGGTGGGTGAGGAGGTTGCCATGCGTAGTGTTTTCAGGGGGGGGTGGGGCTGTTTTGTCGAGAACTTTCAGAAGATTTCCGGAATCTAGTTTTCTTTTCCAGACTGAATTAGTACAATTGTTCTAATTCAGTCTGGGGCTGTAGCCGATTAAAGAATCATCGCAGCGTTTTCAGAAAACTTGAAACCGTTCTGCCTCGCGGTGACACGGTATTAACTTTGTCAGAACCGTACTTCGCGGGCATAGGAAAGAGCAACTTGCTTTAGGTGCGGCATGACGTCGGAAACAGCTCTTACTAAGGTACAAACTGCGGTGTTGGGGTTTGTGCGGGAAGAACTCGGACGAGGAAGGTCCCCCACGATTCGGGAAATCGCTGAGCATTTTGGCCAGCGTACGACGAGCAGTGCGCATCTGCATGTTCGAAATTTGGAGCGTGCCGGGTTTCTGAAGCGTGGTTATGGGCACCGGTCGATTGAATTGGTTCGGGAAAAGACTCACGGACTGCGATTGCTGGGGACTGTGGCGGCCGGCTCGCCGATTGAAGCGGTCGAGCAGCAGGAACTGATCGAGGTGGGAACGCAGTATCAAAATGACGACCACTATGTGTTGCGGGTGCGCGGCGATTCGATGATCGAGGATTGCATTGCCGATGGGGATTACGTTGTTGTCCGCAAACAGCAGACTTGTGTGAATGGCGATTTGGTTGTGGCTCGGCTTGACGGCGATGTGACGTTGAAACGCTTTTACCGAGAGAAGCGGCGGATACGTTTACAGCCGGCGAATCGAACGATGAAACCGATTTATTGCCGCGATGTGGCCATCGAAGGTGTAGTGGTGGGCGTCCACCGTGTGATGGGGTAGGGCTGATGTCGTGTGTGGAAAAGATGGGTGACTCGCGAGCGAACGTTATTCGAGAACTGGCGGTCGGTATTCGACAGTTGGAACGTTCTCGGTTGCGCATCGATCGGGAAGAAGTTCCGGTCGTTTCGACCGGTATTGAGTCGGTGGATGCATTGCTGCCACATCGGGGGTTGTTGCGGGGGACGTTAAGCGAATGGATTTCGAGCGAAGCGGGTAGTGGGGCGCTGACACTGGCTGCTGTTGCGGCACGGGAAGCACAGAAAACAGGTCCCGTGTTGGTGATTGATCCCGACCGGTCGTTTTATCCGCCCGCTGCTCGTTTACTAGGGCTCGATTTGGCGGAAAT
>JANQRQ010000058.1 GCA_028284485.1 Planctomycetaceae bacterium
TCGGACCAAAAAAGCGACGTAACCCCCGGTCAGTATGATAGCCGCTGTTCGCAGCCGACGACCGAGCAGGCAGCGCAACTCTTCACGATACTGAACAGATGAATCTTCGCCGAAAACACCGCCAATCGGGCAAAAATGCCCCTCTTGAATAAGCTGCCGCTTACCTGCAGACGATGTGAGATTTTGATGTTCCGACGAATCCATGGTCTCTCTCACCACTTTTCGCGACCCTGCTGCCGAAAAACAGTGAATCGGCAATCTAAAGGCTTTACCCCGTGATTATAGGCGTCCGATGTCCCGAAATGAACCACTTTCGGAGCCGGAATCAACAGAGAGCCCTTGCGATGGACGCCGCTGCATGCCATGGATCGATTTCGCAGTCAATACAGCTCAAGTCAAGTTGCCTCGATCCCGTCTCCAGGCCGTTCCCTATATCGGATTCTAGACAGGATCTGGTCCGGAAACTAATCCCCTATCCGATTTGTGAGAGACCGTTTAAGACGATCTCCAGCCTTGCTCTCTAAGCGGCTCGGCTTGATGAAGCGGCTGAGGAATCGGAGTCACCCGGGGTAGTCTCTGGTGAAAGATTGTCTAACATCGACTGTCGCATTCGCTGGTAACATTCGCCGAGATGGATCATCAACTCCAGTGCCAGCAGGTCGGCCCGCGCCATTACGTGTCGTGTGCTGCGATTTCCTAAACCCCTGACGAGGCTTTCGACACGCTCTAAATGTAGTTCCAGCGTTTCTCGGGGACTGAAACCGGCAACCGCCAGCAATTCGGAAAGCTTCGCGATTTCGGTACCAAGACCCCCGGAGCCCATGATCACATAGGTTCGCAAGAGTTCGTGGTAATAGCTGTTGATCTGCTCGGGAAGTTCCAAACGCGTTGTGGAACCTTCCTGTGGTGCATCGGTAAATGACCGGTCGCGAATTACCTTTGATCCGCTAACCTCTTCGAGTTCCTGGATGATCTGGCGTTGTTGTCCCAACAAGTGTTCGGCTTCGTCTCTTTCCCGAACGAGGCGGCGGTGGTGGGCCACGGACAAATGGTGGTTGTCCCGGACCAACTCGACACGAGAGATTGCCCGTTTGATCATGGGAACCAACGCAAGCGACTCCCATTGGGTCCGCGTCGTCAGGAGTTCGCAATTGTGTCGACACGCTTCAACCCATTTATGGTCATTCTGATCTGCGGTGAGCAGGATGATCGGGTCATCGCAACCGCTGGCGCGGATTGCCTGAATCAGCGCGAACGCTTCCCCCTCGGGTTCATCATGCAAAGGTGATAATTCATCACTGACCAGAATGCAGTCGAAGCTCTCATTCCGAAGTTTCGCCAACGCTTCGGTGGCGGTCGACACCCAACGAAATCGGGGTTCAGCACATCCTTCTGCATCAATTTGAAGGGTCAGGCTTGTCCACGAAGGTTCGCGATCGCCGACACATAGCAGACGTAGCCGCGACGGCAATTCCGCCTTTTGACCGAAATCTTCGGTCATGGAAGCGGTGGCATTCATCTGCCTGTTTTCTGCCTGCATACGGTCGATACTCGTGACAAGCTGCAACGGGAGCTCTTGGACGCAACCCAGTGGTGCCAATGATCCAGCGGGGCGTATATATCTGTAAATTGGCGACTTCTGTCAAGATGAAGGCCACCGCAACTGGTCAACTGAACATCCCTTGGGAAAGCAGGCATTCGAAAGCAAATTTCGATGCCTCGCCTGAATCAATCGGCAATTGGACAGTTTGAGATTTGCTATCGGCTCACGCTACCAATCCGGTTCACGAATAGCCGCAAGCCTGAACTCTCGGCCTCAGCTTCCGCTGGAGGGAGATTGGTCCACGATCCGGAGTTGGGGCAGCGCAGATGCCAGGCGGCCACCAGGTTCCGAGGTGGGCATTCGCTCAACCGGCAAGATCCGTCAGTTACTCTGCAAGCCTTCGAGCCGCTGGAGAGCATCCTTATATTCATAGTCGACCGCCAAAACCTCGTTGTAGTGGTCTTCGGCTCCGGTCATGTCTTCCGCCTCTTCACACAGGCGACCTGCCCAGTAATGCGCTTTTTTGAACAGTTCCGGTTGCTCAATTTGGTCCAATTCAGGAATCGCTTTTTCGAGTTGCCGTTTTGCGAGCGACTGTTTTTTCTCGTACATGAAACATTCGGCGAGTGCGATGAGCGCCTCTCCGGATAACCGTTTGTCTTTGACCGTTTGCTGCAAGAGCGGAATGGCCTTTCCGAACTCTTGGGCTCGCATGTAGCGGTTGGCCAAGTCAAACTTGATTCGCAAATCAGCCGGGTATCGTTCGACTCGCGCGGCGTAGATTTCAATCTCGCGGTGTAGTAGCTCTTTGGCGACTTCGATACTCTTCTGCCTTAATTCCTTGTTGTCGGCATCATTGTTGGCGGCTTCTTTGGCCAGCGTGGCATTGTGACGAAGAAGATCCAGGTCCAAGTCCTCGACCTGTTCCCGAATGTTCGGGTCCCCGCCGGAGACCTCAAGAGCTTTCTTGAAGCATTTCCGCGCGTCCTCGAGGCGTTCTTCCCGCTTGTAATAATCTCCCAACCGCAGGTAGTTGTCTTTGTTTTCTGGTTCTTTGCGGATCTGTCGCTTTAGGTCGGCTTCTTCCGACATACCTGGACCATCCACTTCTGCAGGTTTGGCGCCACCTGGACCAGCCGGCTGGTCAGTCTTGTCGTAACTCCCCTTGTCGAGCACGGTATTGGCTTGTAACTGCGTGACCTTCGAGCGAGCGTCGCCATCCATGGGGTCGAGTTTCAGCACTCGTTCCCAGACTTTGATCGCTGTCGCAAATTCGCCTTGGAATTCCAGTGCGTCGGCGAGTTGCTGGTTAAAGTCTTTATTGTTCGGTTCTCCTTCGACAGCCAGTTTGAACGCCCAAACAGCAATTTCGCCAAAGCCGAGATTTCGGCACGCCTCACCAACGTCGGCATTAAGTTGGGGATCCCACGGGTTGACGACCAGACCCTCTTCGGCGTCGCGATTCACCGAATCCCAGTCGCTTTTCATCCGTGCCTTTTTGATTTTGCCGCGAATCGGCATGAGCTTCATGCTCGACATTTTCGCGCCGGTTTTATTGTTGTTGTATTTCTTATACTCGACGCCCCGCAGCGCCTGACGGTACATGAGGTTGTCCGGTACCAATGCGGCGGCTCGCCCGAACATTTCGATGGCGTAGTCCCAGCTTTCTTTGCCCATAGCGGCGGAACCGGTTTGCCAGCATTGCGCTGCAATCTTTTTTTTGTCTGTCGACATTTAAGGGCTTTCGATGTGACGGTGAACTTCGATTCGAACACCATCGCTTGTTGAAGATTTCGACGATGACGGAGAATCCGAGATGGCCCTCGATCCCCCGCCGACAGTACTTGCCACCAATCTATCACACCGCTACCTCCCTTTCCAGAAGAGGGCATCTTCAGCCGGAGCTACCGTCGCCCGTTTGCGAGCTGGTTGCTCGACTAACATGTCCACTTCCCCGCTCTGGATCCCCGAATTGTGTGCGATCTGCTTGCATCGCTCAGATTTCGCTACCAGAATGGCACAACGAAAGCCCTTTTGTGCATTGTTAAGTTGGATGCCTTGCTGCCGGAGACCATAACACCATGCAACGTAGATCCACTGCGGCAATTGCCCTGATTTTATTGACCGCTTGGCAGACATTGTCGAATGCCCAATCGACAAAGACATCTGACGAGGGTGAACAGGCTCCTCCCCCCGCAACGAAACCGGCTGAGGCCGACGCCGATTTCGCGATTCAAGGCGAATACTCCGGTCAGATCGAACTGCCGGACTCTAATCTGAAATACGGTGTTCAAGTCATCGCCATGGGGAATGGGAAATTTCAGGCCGTCACGTACCGCGGCGGATTGCCTGGGGACGGCTGGAATGGCGTCGATCGTGATACAACGGATGGAAAAACAGAAGATGGGGTCACGAAGTTCGTCGGCGATCATGTGACGGGAATTCTCGAGCGAGAGACCTTGATGGTTCGCACTTCGGACGGAAAGGCGCTTGGCAAATTGACTCGCGTCCACCGAAAAAGCCCAACCCTCGGGGCCAAGCCGCCTGAGGATGCTGTGGTGTTGTTCGACGGCAAATCCGCAGAGCATTTTGAGGGTGGACGCATGACCGATGACGGGCTGCTCATGCAGGGGCTGACCAGTCATCGCCAATTTCAAGACTGCACGTTACATATGGAATTCCAATTGTCGTATATGCCGCACGCTCGTGGACAAGGTCGCAGCAACAGTGGCATATACCTGCAAGGTCGCTACGAAGTTCAAATCCTCGACTCATTCGGCTTGGAAGGATTGAACAACGAATGCGGCGGCATCTATGAGATTCGCGATCCCGATCTCAACATGTGTTTTCCGCCTCTTTCTTGGCAGACCTACGACATCGACTACACGGCGGCCCGCTATGATTCCCAGGGAGAAAAGACGTCGAACGCCAAAATCACCGTTCGACACAACGGCGTGCTGATTCATGAAAATGTCGAAATGCCCCGTACGACTCGCGCAGCACCGGTCAAAGAAAGCCCGGAGCCGGGGCCGATTTACATTCAAGACCACCGTAATCCTGTGCGCTTTCGGAATATTTGGCTCGTCGAACGCGATGGTGGTCCGGACGATTCTTCTTCCGATGTCGCAGACAGTTTTCCGCAAGAACTAGGTGGGCATCCGCTCGTATTCGCGGATGCATTCTCGGATGGAAATGCTGACGACTGGGATCCGGTCAACGCCGATGCTTTCCGGATGGCGCAACAGGGTGATAATCATGTTTACAACCAATTCAAGAACATCCCGGGACACACACCCGTTCGCTCGCCATTCAATCGGTCGATGATTAAAGATGTAACAGTCAGCGATTTCGTGTTTGATGTTCATCTGCAATCAACCGCGCGTGACTATCCGCACCGTAGTTTGTGTCTGTTCTTTGGTTACCAGGATCCTGCGCATTTGTACTACGTGCATTTCGGGCAGCGGACCGACGATCATGCCAACAACATATTCATCGTGAACGACGCCCCCCGAACCAAGATTTCAACTAAAACCACACCGGGAACGAACTGGGACAACGAATGGCATCACGCGCGAATCGTGCGTGACGTCAGCAGCGGGTCGATCGAAATCTTCTTCGACGACATGGAAACTCCAGTCATGACGGCCAACGATACGACTTTTCAATGGGGCCAGGTCGGCGTTGGTTCGTTCGACGATACCGGCAACTTCGATGATATTGCGCTATACGGAACGAAAGTCGATCCGCCGAAGTACGAGTCCCTGTTCGACGGCGAGACACTTGCCGGTTGGCACACCAATCCGGAAAAAATTGGCCATGGAACGGGTGGCCTTTGGCGCGTTGAAGATGGCGCAATTGTCGGCGAACAGGACCCGCCCGGGAGTGGTAATGGTGGAATCCTACTGACGGATGAGACTTTCGGCGACTTCGAACTGTTGATCGACATGAAGCCCGATTGGGGGATCTGCAGCGGACTGTTTCTCAGATCAACCCAGCAAGGGAAATGTTTTCAAATGCTGGTCGATTATCACGACAACGGAAACGTCGGCCATATTTACGGCGAAGGGACGGGCGCGTTTACCAATCGACCCTTTGACATCATGGGCGTTTATGACGACGAGAAGAATCTCACCGGCCTGACCACTCAGCCTCCGAAGCGCGACACGACAGCCAGCGGTTATTCAATTACTGGCGATGACTGGGTCCACGTTTGGAAGGTGAATGATTGGAACACAGCGAAGGTGCGGGTCGTTGGCAGTCCGCCCAAGATTACGACGTGGATTAATAGCCTGAAAGTCAGCGAATTCGATGCGGCCGAATTCGAAGATCCGAAGTATGACCGTGACAAGGTTTCCGAACTCCTCGGCAGCGAAGGTCGAATCGCAGTTCAGGTGCATGGGGGAACGAGAGCGTGGCCGAAAGGAGCCGTCTGCCGATGGCGGAACATTCGAATTCGTCGGTTGTCGGAATAGCATTCTCAGACGCTGCGACCTTTGAGCCGTCTCGTTGAGTCGAGCTATCGCATCGAATCATTGAGTAAACATGACCGGCATACTCCGAACAACTTATCCCGATTGGCCGAACACTTATGAATGAAACGCGGTCACTGGCCGATACTGCCGACCCATCGACACAAAAAGCGCTCAAAATCCGTTTGTGCGTAATGATGTTCCTGCAGTACTTCATTCAGGGAAGTTATCTGCCGATTATTCCTCTCTATTTGGAGAAGGCGCTGAATTTCTCTCCAATGCAAATTGGCAATTTTGCCTCTGCAATTGCGATTGGCCCTCTTTTCGCACCATTTATCATTGGCCAAATTGTTGACCGCCATTTTTCGACCGAGAAAGTGTTGGCCGTTTGCCATTTCTCCGGCGGTGCGATCATGTTGTCCCTATATTTTCAGACAGACTTTCGGAACATCATGATTCTTGGAGCGATTTATTCGGCGCTTTATATGCCGTCTCTAATGCTTACGAATTCCCTTACGTTTCATCATCTAGTCGACAGTGACCGCGAATTTCCGTTGATTCGATTGTGGGGGACGATTGGGTTTGTCGTTCCGGCTTGGATCGTGGAAATGTTCTTACTAAGAAACCTTTCTGGGGCCGAACTGGATCAGGAGCGTGGCGTGGTCTTGATCCTTGCCGGCGTCTCCGGGTTGTTGATGGGGGCCTACTCCCTGACGTTGCCACATACGCCTCCTTCGTCGAGTGACAAGAAGGATCTCGCTCCTGGGAAGGTTTTGGGCCTCATGCGGCATCGTCACTTTTTGGTTTTGATTCTGGTCAGTTTTATCGTCGCGGTCGCACACAAGTTTTTCTTCACTTGGAATTCGCCATTCCTAAAAGACATATTGGCAATTGGTGATGTGCAGTCTGCCTGGGAACAGCGAATCAGTTCCGTCGGCCAGATCTTCGAAGTCGTTGTCATGACGTTTCTTGGCTTCATGGTCAAGCGATTTGGCTTCAAGATTACTATGCTCGTGGGGATTTTCGCTTACCTGGCGCGGTTCGTCATTTTTACCATGGCTGTGATGATCGACCAACAATTTGCTGTTTCAATTTCCTTGGTCGTATTTGGCCAGGCATTGCATGGGTTTTGCTTTGGCTGTTTTCTGGCCGCGGCATACATGTATGTCGACGGGGCTGCTCCTGTTGACGTCCGCGGAAGCATGCAGACGTTTTACGGCACATTTGTCATCGGTGTGGGATTTCTCTTTGGTGGATATTTTAGCGGGCTGGTTGCGGGGTCGTTCACGGTCAATTATGAGGCGGACGTCATCCGGAGCAGGATAGGAATTGAAACCGAGGCGGGATTGATTGCGACGTCAGTAACCGATGAGAATGACCAACCCGTATTGCTTCCTGATGGTTCACAGAAAATGATTTATCGCGACTGGCCGGCAATCTGGATGGCGGGGGCAGCGCTCGCCGCGCTCGCTTTTGTTGCGTTCGCGATCTTTTTTCCCAAACATGCTGTCGACGAGGAGGACGTCGACGACTCCGACGAGGCTCAATCGGAGGCTGCCGCCGATTCAACCGGTGCTTGAATTGCGGCGTTATCGACCGGATGAACCACCAGCCAGGGACGCATGTCTTCAATCGTCTTGGGACCGATTCCTTTCACACGCAGAAGATCGTCAATCGATCGGAAAGGTCCGTTCGCGTCCCGATCCTCCACGATGCGTTGTCCCAATGTTTGACCGACTCCCTCGAGTTGTGCAAATTCGACCCAGGTCGCCGTATTGGCGTCGATCGTATATTCGCTGGGTCGGGGCTGGATCCGTTCCAATTCGATGGGGCGAGTTCCCCAGCCGCTGAGCCGCAGCCAATGGACCGACAGCAGCACTAATGCTATGACAGCAAAGCCTGCAACCAGTCGCTGGTCTCGAGGTGTGAGATGGAATGCCGTCTCATCAGTGCGGTCATTGACCTTGGCGGGCGCGGTCGCACCATCGCTATCGACAGCTGGATGTGAATTGTCTTTTGATTGATTCGCCTTTGGTTCAAGGCGAGTCGCATCAAGCTGTTCGGCGGACTTCGTGCTAGCCTTCGGCTGCGTCTGCGGATCGCCGGGTTCGTCGTTGGGTCGAGAAGGTGGCTGATTCATCACCTGGCTCTGCACGTGATTCTCTTGGCCGTATTTGCAGCGACAGCAACAGTGGGTTTGTGACCGGTTGGTCAAATGCGCGGGCTGCCACAGAATGCAAGAATTCAGCCTACACGAAGGGCGATTCGAGGATCAACCACATCGAAGCTGTCGCGCTCCGAATTCCGATGCCGCTTAGGCCGAACCGACTCTCTTCGAGTACCGCCGCACGACGACTATTGACCGTCGGCCGCCGCGGTTTTCATTTCGTCGTAAAGTGTCAATGTGACCGTTTGCCCCGGCTTGACGGGACTCTTCGGCGGCGGATTCTGTTCCTTGACGACGAAAACCAGATCTGGGCGATCGGCCGCCGGGCCGCGAAGAAACGTGACCTTGAATCCCAGCTTTTGCATATTCGCCTGCGCCTGCTGTCCAGGCTGGCCGATGACAGAGGGCATCAGCGGAACGGCGGCATTCTGCACCTTCTGCTGCAGTTGCTTGAAGCCAGCTAATTTCGGATTGAAGGGGTCCTTTTCTTCCCAGAATTTCAGCGGATTGGTTTTCTTGTTGACCTCGAGACTCGAAAACACGTAGACGGTTTCCTGATTCCCGCCGGGAGCTGTCAGCTTGACCGCGGTCGGCAGGTAGTTCGCGGGGTTCAAAATGATCTGCGCCTCTTTGTAGTTCTGAGCATCGACGGGCCAAAGGGGCTCTGCCTTGATCTGAATTCGATTTGGCTGATTGGCCTCCAGCGTTAGTTTGTACCTCATTTTGGCCTGTTCGGCTGGCATACCAAACAGGAACGGCAAGGGACCTTCCATAATGTTGTGCCCCTGCTTTTCGGGCGGAATCGGAATCTTCTCGTATGTTTTGCTGGCGATCTCGACCAGTGTGATATTCTTCCCGTCGCAGACCCACTTTTCTGGACGATCCGGCGTGATTTTGTAGACTTCGCCGGTATTGGGATCCTTCTTGCGCGAGACTTCATTGGGATTGATGGGAACCGGTTCAAGATCGATTCGTCCTTTGTCCGGTGCCTCGTAGTAGAAATAGCCCTTGGCACGTTTTTCGACGAGAAACGTCGGGTCATAAACAAAGCGTTGGTGGCTGCCCTCGAGCTTCTCGATTTTGCCAGATTGCTTTTCCCAGTTGACCAGAACCTTTTCCAGTTCGGGTGAAACTTGCTGCACGCGCATGGCCTGCGCTTGGGGCCGCTGCAGCTTATTCGCCGGGTCTTGAGCGTTGGTTGCAGAGGGGACGATCGTTGAGAAAACGACCGCAATGGCTGTCAGTTTGCGACGGCGCCAGGAATCATTAATCATAGCGGTCGAGTTCCTTCTCGATGCAATGCAATCCTTCGCTTGCGACGCAGATTGGCCCGCACATGAAGTTTCGACGAGAAACTCGCCTCATCCTGACGCGACTGTCTGGACGCAAGGTATTAGCAACATGCGATTTACAAAACCGCACCCTATCCAGGGGCGACGGATTCTAACAATTCGTCTTAGATGGGGCTAGATCGCTTCCGGGCCAGCTGCGACTGAGTCGACGTGCCAAGGGAGCTCAAAACAGAAGTCGCGTCGCATGAGTCAAATTCAGCGATCGCGATCACGTGGTTTCTCGTTCTGGTCGGGCGTGATTTTGATCATTGGAATCAGCAGCAACTCCCCGGTATATTGAGGGTTACCACTCACGATGCCACTCGGCTGCGGTCTTCCCCGTCAACAATCGTGATGACGTTCTGAACGGGCCAAATCGAAATCAGGAGACGTCAGATGGTTAGGGACCTGAGCACGGTCGTTCGATCCTGTGTGCCAAATCGAACCCAAGACTCAATTCGAAATGCGAATTCGGTCGAAAGTCCAAAACACCGCTCCCTGCTTGGCAAATCGAGTTGTCTTTGCGTTCTCCAATTCTTGATCATTTGGACGGCATGTTCGACGGGGTTTGCGCAGCAAATCACCGTTCCAGATGTCCGGAATCTGTCTGCATCTGAGGTGCGGGAGAAGCTGGCGGGGTTCCAACCGAAATTTCAGCTCGGTAAGCCGGCTCCGACACAGGAACAGTCGTTCGTTGTCTATGAAATGAGACCGGCACCCGGTTCGCAAGCGACGGTCGGTTCGGTCATTCACTTAACGATCTATGCACAGTTTCAACCACCGGGTGACGCACCAAATACAGGCTCGGTAGAAGTGCCCGATTTGAACGGTATGTCTGCAGCTCAGGCTCGCGATGCCTTACAGGCGTTGGGATTGGTCGCAAGTTTTCAATTGGGGACATCAGCACCAAAGGTTGGACTAGAGCATAAGGTCTTTCAGCAGAATCCTGTGGCAGGGACGCGTGTTGCACGTAATGCAAAAGTCGTCGTAACGATTCATGGCGCACCTGACGTGAATAGTGCGCCAATAGCCGGCGCAAATAATACACCCGATCAGCCGGTATCTCCGCCGGCACTTCAATACACGCTGCAATCGGTGACGGTTTCCACACTAAGCGCCGATCACATTGTTCTCGTTGGTCCGCAGTCGGGTGAATTGACAGTTGGTGCGACTGATATTGTCGTGCCGGCCGGTGCGATCGATCTGCCGGTCCACCGTGTGTATCACGGTCACGGCGGCATGGCGGGAATGTTTGGTTCAGGTTGGTGGTGCAATTGGGATGCCACCATAATTCGGCTTGGCGATAATTTCATGTTGTTCGAACACGACAAGGTGACGCCGTTTTTGCCAGAGAACAGCGACAAACCAACCGCCTTGGTCTCGCCTTATGGTGATCGTTTGGAGTACGAAGATTCGGGGGCCGTTTGCAAACGTGCCGATGGGACACACGACCGTTTTGATTCGCACGGGCGGCTATTAGAACGAGAGCTTCGCAACAAAAACCGAGTTTCGTTGACTCGTAATGCGACAGGTCGCCTTGAAAGGATCGACGGTCCCTTCTCATCGTGGCTGCGATTTGATTACGACAATACAGATCGGCCGGTTCGCATTGTAGCATCGACTGGTGTGCAAGTTCGATACTCTTACGAAAAGCAAGCGTCAGCGAAAACAACGCAGTTATCAGAAGGAACGGTGCGCTACGAGTACGATGAATGGCAGCGATTGATCGCCGTCCACCATCCTCGCCAAGGCGCAGTGGCGGTGACCTACGATGGCGAAGACCGAGTGACGAGCAAACGGTGGGCTGACGGCAACTCCGAGCGGTATGAATACGTTGACGAGGAGCGATTGGTACGGCACCAAGATGCTGCAGGGAACATTTCAGAAACACGATGGGACGGCACCGGTTTGCGGGCCGAGATGACTGATTCATCCGGCAATCGATCGGTCGTTCAGCTTCATGCGACGGGGCGGCCCTTATTGTTTGTTGGCCCGACCGGAGAAAAAGCGACGTTCGAATACAACGAACAAGGGAAACTTGTTGCCGTCAATAACTCGGCCCTCGGTCAAACGATAGTTGAACACAACGACAGCGGTGATTTGCCGGTCGCGATTGTGGCTCCCGGAAATGATCGTGCCAGCCTGCAATTCGACGAACATGAAAACCTCGTCGGCATTGATGACGGCAGCGGACATCAGGAAGTTTCGTACAAATACCTGCCGAATGGTTTGATTGCCGCAGTGACCGACAGCGAAGGATTGAAAACAAGCTATCGCTATAACCGCCAAGGTCAAGTTGAGGCTGAAGTCGATGTGTTGGGCAACGAGAGCCGGTTTGATTACGACAAACAAGGCAATTTGTTGCGCCGCACGGACCCCTTAGGAAATGTCACCACCTGGGGCTACGATGATCGCGGGCGATTGGTCACGGAAATTGATCCCGAAGGCGGAAGAACGCGTTACGAATACAATGAACGCGGACTTTTACAACGTCTGATTGCCGCGGACGGGGGAACGACGACGTTCGAATACGACGAACGAGGTCGCACGACAAAAAGCAGCGACCCACAGGGACGAATCACGAGCTGGCGATACGGTCCCAATGGGCAATTGGCATCAAGAACAGACCCCGGCGGAGAGACGACTCGCTGGGAATACGATGCGCGAGGTGTCCTCACCCGGACAATCGGCCCCCGTGGTGCCGTGTGGACTCAATCGACCGATCCGTTGGGACAACAATTAGGGAGTACAGATCCCTCCGGAGCGACAACGAAAAGGGAATGGAACAAGAATGGCAAGTTGGCTAAGTTTTCAAACTCAACCGGAGAAACCTTTGAATATGAGTACGATGAAAGGAGGCGTTTGATCGGCACGCGAGGTGCAGATGGCAGTTGGACGAAATACGAATACACCGATGACGGACGCATCAGTCGCGTCAGTGCATCCGATGGTCCGGCGCTGTCACTACAATACGATCCAGCTCGAAGGTTGACGCAGATTCTGCGTGGGCAGCAATCGATGGGCACCTTTCGCTATGACGCGCTCGGCCGAGTCAGTCAGAAAGTTTCTCCAACAGGCCGTGAGTTTTCCTATGAATACGACGCAGCTGGCAACATTCTGCAGATTTCCGACGGTGAGGGCTACACAAAGCAATATCGCTACGATGGCAATGGACGAATAACGCATGCCACTGACTCCGGCGGACGCCAATACCGCCTGCGATATGATATCGTCGGTCGGCTGAGCAGCGTCGTTGATCCGGCCGGAAATGTCATTCGCCGTCGCTATAGTCCCGCAGGCGACCTGACATCGATAGTCGATCAGAATGGCGATCAAACGAAGCTCGAGTACGACGGCAGCGGTCGGCTTGCGGGAATCGTGCGCTCCAGCGGGAATTCGACTGATTTTGAATTCGATGAGGCCGGCAACACGACCCTCACAGTCGATGCTTTAGGAAACGAAGTGCGGTCGGTGTACGATTTGGCAGGCCGCTTGCTTCGAACCACCGATGCGAAAGGTCAGATCACAACATTCCGCTACGATGCACGAGGCCGACTGGAAGAAAAGGAGTTAGACGACGCTACGCTGATTCGATATTCGTACGACGAGCAGGACCGACTGGTGAGCGTCGACGACGGCCGATTTCCGATTCGTTACATGTACGACGTGAAAGGCAACCGAACGCAAATCGAATATCCCAGCATCAATCGGTCGCTAAAATATCGGTACGACGACCACGGGCGTTTGGCGCTTTTCGTCGACTCGGAAGGGCGATCAATCGAGTACGGATATGACGAACTCGACCGTTTATCCGGCATCGTTGTTAATGGTCAACAACGGATCGAATTGGAATCTGATTCTGCGAATCGACGTACCGCAATCACTTTTCCGAATGGCGTGGTTGCTGGTTTTCGATACGATGCGGCCGAACACTTGGTCGATCTGAAATTCAAGACCTCCGGTAGCCGAACGATCGCCGGATGGAATTACGAATACGATTCGGCAGGAAATCGCTCGAAGGTCGTTTCACAATCGGGTGAACAATACAACTACTCCTATGACCCTGCCGGCCAATTAATTCAGGTGAACAGTTCCAATGGCCGTGGTGTTGCTTATCACTACTCGCCCGGTGGAAACCGTTCCCGGCGGTCGAGTGGCGCAGAATCTGTGGAGTACCGATATGATTCGGCAGACCGTTTGATTTCAGCAGGCGACGAACAATTTCGCTACGACGCCAGCGGCAACTTGATCGAAAGGCGAACGGCGGACGGCGTGACTCGGTATCAATACGATGCCGCCGATCAATTGGTGAAGGTCGTCTTGGCGGATCAAGCAGAAGTTCGCTATGGATACACGCCAACTGGGGAACGCCTTTGGAGAGAAGACGCCCAGGGACGGATTTGGTACGTCACCGATGGCGTCAATGTTTTGGCACATCTCGACGGCGACTTAATTGAAAGATCGGGTTACGTGCATGCACCGCTGGTCGATCGGCCATTATTGATGTTGTCCGGCGGAAAAACTTACGGCCTGCATGCCGATGCCTTGGGTAGTATTCGTAACATCACCGACGAGTCAGGTAATGACGTGGCGCGATTTGAGTACGACGCGTTCGGTCAATTGATTTCCGCGACCGGCGAAATCGTGTGCCCGTTTACATACACGGCTCGGGAATACGATGCGGCAACCGGTCTGTATTACTATCGCAGTCGTTGGTACGACCCGGGTTTGGGACGTTTTATTTCGATGGATCCTGTTTCCGGCCAGGTCGACCAACCCCGATCGTTGAATCCTTATGTTTACGCATTCAACGATCCGGTCCGATTCAACGATCCCCTTGGCACCTTTCCAGAAGGAATCGACGAAGTTGCGAACCAAATTGTTGACTTGCAGCGACAAATCGACAGCACGGATTACGCATTGCGCGTCGCGACAAGTCCGCCGGATCCCGGTATCACCGACCCAAGCGTTCGCCGAATGCACGAAATGGTTCGTTCCCCGGAAAACGTTTCAAGGCTGCAACAGCAACTGCAGTCGCAGCAGCGTGCACTTGACAGCTTGGCCGATGCAAATCCCGGTGCGCGGTCGGTCGCTATGGAACGCTATAATAACCCTCCCACGGAGATTGACCGAACCGGCTGGCGACCTAATCCGCACAGTCCCAGCGCCAGGGCGGCCCGCGCACAAGCGGCAAGCGTCGCGAACCCCGGAGACCAGGCCCGAGTTGCCGCCGCCAGAAATGGAACGCAAGGTGGTGGGACTCGCGGAGGTGGTACGATGGCCGGTAACCGATCGTTACCGCCGCAAGTGCCGTCGTCGAACAACACAATGCCGGGTGGGGAACTCGGCCCGATCGACCCCAGTCACGATACGCGAAACATTCCGCCAAACAACAATTCTTCGTCGAATTCCCGATCGGCGTCAGGTTCTTCCAGCCGTTCATCCTCTGCATCGGGGCGTGGTGCGAGCGGGAGCAATTCATCGACAAGCACCAGTTCGGCTCGTACCAGCGGGGCGAGGTCGGCTTTGCCCCCGGTTCAGCCGCCTAGACCTCCCAACCCCGGGTTGCGTCCCGGTCAATCGGGAGTTGCGTCGGTCAATCCGTCAGTCAATCCGTCGACAGCGACGCGTCTGGCGCGCGGAGCGGGCCATGCCGCAAATGCATATTCCATTGTCGACGCGGCAGCCGGCACCGCCTCGATCTTCGTAAACGGCGACAATACCGACGCCGGCCAAAGACACGATGCGGCCGTCTTCGGTGGAGGTCTGATTGGAGGCTCCGTCGGAACAGTTGTCGGCGGAGTGGCCGGACTTCTTCTTTATGGTAGCAATCCTGTGGGATGGGCTGCTGCGGGTGCTACTTTGTTGGGAATCGGTGGTTCCTACATTGGCTCGCAAATTGGCGCGCGAGCCGGCGGAGCTGCCGTACCAGCCCCCAACCCGGATGACAACCGTCTTCCCCCGGCATGGTCAAATCCACCCCCGCCGCCGACCACTCCGGCACCTCAAAGCAATTCGACAGCTCAATCGCCTCCTGAAAGAACGATGCCGGACGACGATATTGAGAACTTCGTGTCGAATCTGATTATGGATATCGTTACAAGTCCGGATGATTCTCTCCTGCCGGAATCTCGGCTTCGCCCCACTCAAATGTCGCAGCCGGTTCAGAACCAACCTCCGGCACGAGCGACAGATGCCACTGCGAATCGAGTTGTCGACAACAGCCGCGATGACGATCTCAATCGCTACCGCAGAGAAGCGGAAGGGCTTGACGGCCAGCTTCGAGATCAGGAGCGACGTATAGCCGAATTAGAGAGGCAGCGACGGGCATTGGCCCAACAACAAGCCGCGGCGGCAGCCCAACAGCAAGCAGCAATCGCCCAACAACAACATGCGTTATCCGTTCAAATGGAAAACCAACGTCGGCACGCCGCCGCTTTGCAGCAACAACGCCAGCAAGCTTGGGGACGTGTCTTGGGGAACCTACTCCAACAACAACTGAGAACTCAACAGGGACACGGACATGGGCACAGCTCCGGACATCACGGGGGAGAAATCTTTTGGGGTCACCACTGATCGGCGACCCTTGGGTGCATGTGACACAACATTTTCCGATGGCCTGACCGAACAACCGGCCGGCGCAACCTCGAATGGTCGGCTGCCATGGACGGTCGTTACCGTTTTGGCGGTGTGCCTTGCTGTTACGTCCCCCGCACTGGCTCAAACAACGCCGGTCGTTTCTCGTGTTGACGGGCAATCGGTCTATTTTGCCGTTCCCGCAGGTACGAGTGTTAAACCAGGCGACAAGGTCACTGTTTACTTTGTTATTCCCGGCATCAACGAGGAAGCGACGGTCGGCGAAGGGACCATTATCGCGATCGATGGCAGCAGCGCCACGGCGAACATTACCTCAGCGTCCGGTGCCATCAAGTCGGGACACCGACTCCGCATTGAGAGTTCTTCAATTCCACAAGTTCCGGCGTCCAGCAGTTCCGGCTGGCTCGGAATTGCGACGGACAACATTGATGGCAGCGAAATCGCCCAGGCCGGATTGCGAGAGGAATTTGGTACGACTGTATTGGGGACCCTACCGGGGACGACCGCTGCGAGTTCTGGCCTAAAATCTGGTGACATTATTCTGAAAATCGGTAACGACACCGTGACCAATCGGGCCGAGTACCGGAAACTGACTCATGCACTCAAGCCAGGGACAGAAGTCGAATTGACGATCGCACGTGGTCGACAACGATTGAGGACAGCTGTGCTCGTCGAAGCGGCCCCCGGTATCGCAAAGCTGACCGAAACCGTCAAAGCCGCTGCAGAGGCCGGAGTCACCGTTGCCATCCACGATTTAGCGCAGCGATATCAGGGTGGTGAAGGAGTCCCACGTGATCTAGCAGAGGCGGCCCGCCAATACCGGCGTAGTGCGGAATTGGGTCTGGCACGTTCTCAGTTCTCGTTGGCTTGGCTTTATAAGCAAGGTCAAGGTGTCCCGCTGGATAACGGAGAGTGCTTAAAATGGGCCAAAATGGCAGCCGAGAACGGAATGGCACTCGCTCAGAATCTGGTCGGAACCATGTATGAGAAAGGGGAAGGAGTTACGCCTGATCCGAGTGAAGCAGCGGGATGGTACCGGAAGGCAGCTGACAGCGGAGATCCTCACGGACAGTACAATCTCGCATTGTTGATGTTCGCAGGAAGAGGCGTCGAAAAAAACGAAGTCGAAGCCATACGGCTACTGGAGCTCGCCGCTGAGCGCAAGCTACTTATTGCAGAAGAGCGAATGGGGAAGGCGTATGAAGTTGGGGCAGGCGTGCCGGCGAATTTTCAGATGGCTGCACAATGGTATCAACGTGCTGCCGACCGAGGACAAGCCAGCGCGCAGAACAACCTCGGAATTTTGTATCAAAACGGTACGGGTGTGCCGCAGGACAACGTCCAAGCGGCCAATCTTTATCGGCAGTCGGCTGAACAGGGAAACGCCTACGGACAATTGAATTTCGGCATCGCCTACTATGAGGGACGTGGGGTGCAGCGCGACGAAGCGGAGGCGGCAGAGCTGTTCCGCAAATCGGCGGAGCAGGGCGTTGCCAAAGCGCAGCGTGCGTATGGAATCGTGTTGCAAAACGGTCAAGGAGTCACGCAAAACCTCACTGAAGCACGCAGCTGGTTTAGGAAGGCGGCCGACCAGGGAAGTGCCGATGCGCAACTCGACCTGGGTGGGATGTACTTCAATGGAAACGGTGTGGCGAAAGATGAAAAGGAAGCAGCCAAATGGTATGTCATGGCGGCCAACCAAGGGAACGCCCTGGGACAATACTACATGGGTGTGATTTGCGCACGCGGCTTAGGCTTTAAGAAGGATTCCCCAAAGGCTATTGCCTGGTTTGAACTTGCCGCCGACCAGGAATTGGCGGATGCTCAAAACTATTTGGGCATCATGTACGAAAATGGCGACGGAGTTTCGAAAGACTACAAAAAAGCGATGGAGCTGTATTTAAAAGCGGCAAGGCAGGGCCTCTCTCACGCTGAGAATAACGTTGGACGCATGATTGGAAATGGCTTGGGTGTTCAAAAGGATTACAAAAAAGCCTTGGGTTGGTTTCAGTCGGCTGCGAAGCAGGGTCATGCCGAAGCCGAAACGAACATCGGTGTCTTGTATCAAAATGGTTGGGGCGTTCCCAAAGATCGAGCCGAGGCAATCGCACATTACCTGAGAGCAGCCGACTTGGGAGATCCTCATGCCCAAAAGCTGCTTCGCGACCTCGGAGTCGAGCCATAATAATTCTTCTGCGGAGGGACAATTCGCATTCCTGTTTTTAATAGATTTGGCAGGCGGGAAATGGCACAACGAATTGGTCGAATTCTGATTTCTGTCGTATTGCTTCAGTATTCGGCGATTAGTCTTGCGCAGGAAGCGATCGACGGTCGTGTTTCGCGGGTCGATGGAAAAGCGATTGTCATTGAGGCCGAATCGGCAGCGAACGTCAAACAGGGCGATAAGGTCAATGTTTTCGTGATCATTCCTGGTCTTGACGAACGGGCTGATGTAGCTGACGCCAAAGTCACGCGAAAGGATTCTGTGGGAGTTCATGCAGAGATTGTTCGATCGAGCGGAACGGTCAAAGTCGGTCATCGAGTGACGATACTCGCGACTGGTCGCCCGGCACCGACCGATCCGCTTGTGATACCCAACCTGGTTGGTATGACGGCCACCGAGGCCAAAACCGCGCTAGAAGAACTTGGACTACAAGCGACGTTTGTCGCAGGGCCTCCTGCACGGACACCGGACAAGTCATTCACAATCCAAAGTCAAGACCCGACGGCAGGGGCGCCTGTTAGCGGTGTGCAAAGTGTTCAGGTCACGATTCTGGCCGAGGCAGTTAGCCGACCACCACAGATGCGATTGGCCTCGTCGTTAGATATTCCGACAGAGGAAGACCGCAGAAGCATTCGCGAAATCGTACGTTTGCTGGAAGAGCAACATGTTTCGGGGCGAATGTTTGACGATGAAGCTTCGCGAGAGGCGCTACGGCTGTTTCTCGAGAATCTCGATCCGTGGAAGATTTATTTCCTCAAATCCGACGTCGATCAGTTTTCACGATTGGGTGACAAAATTGATGACACTACAAAGCAGGGTGACTTACGTTTGCCATATGCCATTTTTGAATCTTTTTTGAGGCGATTAGACGAACGGACCGAAATGGTTCGCGAACTCGTTTCGCAAGGATTTGATTTTACGATTGATGAACAGCTCAGCACAGACAACAAATCGATTTCATACGCTGCAACTCGAAACGAAGTCCGCGATCGATTGCGCAAGAGACTGAAATTCGAACTCTTGAAGATGTCAAGGGGGGAAATGCCTCTTCCGGTCTATGAAGAACTGTTAGTCAAGCGCTTCGAAACATTTCGTCAAGGTATGTATGCCGTCAATGGGGAAGAGCTGCTTCAGCGTTTCGCGTCTGCGATTTGCAAGGCATTTGATCCGAATTGCCACTATTCTTCGCCGGCGTTTTCCCGATTGGCCCGTAGGGCGACGACAAAGAAACAGTCGCAGCCCGGATTTCGTTTACGGGCATTGGACGGAGCTATTTTCGTTCGCTCCATAGATTCAAAAGAATCTACGGGAGGAAAGAGTCGCCTGTCAGTCGGTGATCGAATTATTGGTATTGGCGAGGGTGCTGACGGCCCGATCGAAGCTGTCGACGGTTTGTCGGGTTTCGCTATTCTTGAACGGCTATATGGCAATGAAGGCACGCCGGTTCAGATACAAGTTTTGCCGGCAAGTGGCGGTCCGCCAATTGTTCATATGGTCAATCGCACCCGTAATGAACAAGACAATGCCACCGTTCGAGCGGTGGTCGTCGAGCATCGTGTTGGGCAGGGAGATCCATTCCCGATCGGCTATCTCGAAATCCCGACCTTTTACACCGATTCATCGAATCCTGAAGAGAGTGCAAGTGGAGACTTTTCGCGAATCATAAAAGAGTTTCAACGGCAGAGCGTGGCGATCATTGTGGTCGACTTGCGACGCAATTTTGGCAGTTCGTCAGTTGAGATTTTGAACGTCTTGGGCTATTTCCTTCCTGGGCAGTCGGTCGTTGCTTTGAGTCACGGGCGAGACCGGGCTGTCATAACGGAAACTAGCATAGTGCAGTCCGATGCTTGGGACGGCCCACTTGTCGTTCTCACAAGCCGACAAACAAGCGCTGCAGCCGAAGTTTTTGCTGCTGCGATACAGGACCACAGTCGTGGACTTATCATTGGTGACGACGTCACGAGGGGGCAGGGGGCGATCAGGGACTATGTGGATTTGGGACGTCAGCTTAAGAGTGGTGTGGCGGCGCTGGATTTGGGCAGTGTGACAATTACAGCCGGTCTCGCGTACCGCGTGAGTGGAGCCGCCTTGCAAGGCCGTGGTGTCGCCGCCGATGTTGTGCTTCCGACATTAAGTTCCGTCATGACGGAGACAATGGCGCCTATGGCGCTGCCGTACTCTGATGCAAACATCGGAGACGCGAAGATCAATCCAAGTCGCGACAAAATTACACAAAAGCTCCGAGACGAGTTGCATAAAAAGTCACTCGCCCGCCGCCAGAACTCCAGTGGATTTGCCCGGCTGCAAAACGAAATCGAACAGTACCGCTATTGGCATTCCAAGAATACGGTGTCGTTGCTTTCTCGAACAACTGCTAGTGATTCGAGTTTGCGAAAGACTCCCCCAACGTCTGGAATTGACTTCTACCTGGAGGAAGTGTATTCGATCGCGTCGGACTATTTGAGTCACGTCGAGTTGAATCGGGCCAATGAAAATTATGCGTCGAAGCAGTATTCCGATGCCATTGAGCAGTATCAACTTTCCGTTGCAGCGGACCCGGATCATGCGGAAGCCCGGTATCGATTGGCATGGGCGCTTGCTACGTGTCCGCAACAAAATGTTCGAGACGGGGCATTGGCCGTCGACCATGCCCGTCGCGCCACGGAACTTGCTCCAGACGATTGGCGTTTCCGATTTGCGTTGTCGATCGGACTTGCCGAAAACGGCGACTTCGAATCGGCGCTCGAGGAACTCGACCGAACTCTACAAGCCGCCCCGGAGAAGCAACGTACTTCATATGAATATTTAAGAGAGCGATTTCAAAACTCGCAGCCATTTGCATCGCGATGATGAAGTCAAATCTGGAAGACGCTACCAAAGATACTGGTCCGAGGTATTGCGAGTTGGCCAAAATAGCGAATTCACAACGGTTATGCTTTCTCGAGATTCCTTTCAATGGCATTCAAACCCGTTTTCCATGTGGCAGCGGCCTATCATGCGCTGTTAACATGGTTCGGGAGATGTATTTAAACTTGTTGTGGCCATCGAAGGGCGATGGCGATTGCAACCGCCAAATTACCAGGTAATTAGAGTTTGCAACGAGAGGGCTAATCGCTCATGCATCTCTGCGACAAACGCGATTTGCACAATGGCTGCAGGTTTTCGTAGTGATGTCCCGGGAACGAAAAAAGTAAGCAGTTCTCATCGCTCAAAATTATCATCGAATCCGTTTCTAATAATCCATTCTTGAACTAGGGCAATGTTATCCCATGATGGACTACCGCACCTATCGCACGGGCGAAAACAACGATGTGCTTGTCATGGAGATCTCCGGTCATCTCGATAATGATACTTCTGAGTATTTCCTGGAATGCTTGGATAGCATTATCGAGGACGGCGATAAGAACGTTGTCATCGATTGCGGTCAACTCAAGTACATCTCGAGCTTGGGAATCGGCACGATGATTCGCATTCACTCGCGAATGAAAGGCAAAGGAGGCAATGTCCGTCTGGCACAAGTTGACGGAATGGTGGCAGACATTCTCCGAGCCGTGCACGTCGAAAAGCTGTTGAATATGTATCCATCTGTTGAAGAAGCCCGCGCTTCATTTTGATGGTGCATAGGCATCCGCTATTTGGGCAAGCGACGTTAGTACACCAAACCGGCTCGATTCGCCTCCCGTCTCTATCGCTCTCGATTTTCAGCCCTGGTTGAACTCCGTTGCTGTTCCACCTGTCGATACCGCGATTTGAAGGTCGGATCAAGATCGCGATCGAATCGCGAGATGCCTGCAGCATATTGTGCCGACAGATGGCTGCGACAATCGTCTTATGATCTATGACAGCTGGCACGCACGAGCCAGAAACGCCTCCAAGGAATAGTAAATCGCTGTAGCGGGACTCCATAGAGGGTGCTTGTGCCAGGAATTGGTCGATCGGTGTCGGCAGTGGACTTGAAATGTCGGCGACCAATGCCGAAGATCCGGCCATGTTATTGAGGCCTCGCTATGTTATGGCGATCGGCAAATTGACATAAGGGTTCACATCTTCGCAGACCTTGATGGAGAAGCAGCATGGATCAAGCACTCGAAATCCTCTCAACTGGCAAGTTTCTGCATGTCAAAGTTTCTGGCAAGCTTACTAAGGAATCTTATGAGGCCTTTGCACCATTAGTTGATGAGCAGATTCAGCAGAACGGCAAAGTTCGCATCCTGTTCGAAATGCACGACTTTCATGGCTGGACAGCCGGTGCACTTTGGGAGGACATTAAATTCGACTTCCAACATTGGAAAGATATCGAGCGATTGGCGATCGTCGGTGAATCAAAGTGGGAGCAAGGAATGGCTGTTTTTTGCAAGCCATTCACGCTCGCGAAAATTCAGTACTTCGATCACAGCAAATTGGAAGACGCCCAAGCTTGGATTCAAGGCGACTAAAGCTGGCGAAAGGCATTCGTTACTGGCTGTGCAGCGCACCATCAGAACATTCGTTCGGTAGTCGACTGCCCCGGTTCCGGCCGTGGGAAAGATTCGGAAGTGTGTGCTCCGCAGTCGTTCCGCGCATCGAGGAATGCGGCGACGATCAATGGGTAGCTAAAGAAGTATGAACACCACGTCCTGGATTGTGGCCGCCCACCTATTGATCGAATTTGCGCTGATCGCGCGTGTCATGCTTCGACCAAATCGGGAGCCGGCATCTCGGATCGCGTGGGTGGCTGTGATTGCCGCATTGCCGTTTTTAGGCATTCTGGCATACATACTTTTTGGCGAAGTGAACATCGGCCGCCGCAGGGTTGCCTGGCATCGAAAAGTCATGAAAGGGATGCCCGAATTCGCAACTTGCGCGCCGGGAGATGAACAGAATTTTACGGCAAAAGTGAAGCCAACGTACGAGCACCTGTTTCGTTTCGGCCGATCAATCGTTGGCATGGAACCGGTTGGTGGAAACTCGGCCCGACTGATGGCCGATTCCAATGCCACGATTGACGAGATGGTCAAAGATATCGATGCCGCCGCTGATCACGTTCATCTGCTGTTCTATATCTGGCTGCCCGACAACAATGGTTGCAAGATCGTCGAAGCCCTGAAGCGCGCGGCGGGCCGTGGTGTGGCGTGTCGCGCGATGGTGGACGATCTCGGCTCGCGGTTGATGCTCCGTTCGGAACATTGGGAGTCGATGAAAGCGGCCGGAGTCCATGTGGCAATCGCTTTGCCGATTGGAAACCCGTTGTTACGTCCGTTGCGTGGACGCATCGACTTGCGCAACCACCGAAAAATCGTCGTCATCGACGGGAGCATTACCTATTGCGGAAGCCAGAATTGCGCCGATCCCGAATTTCGTGTTAAAGCCAAATATGCTCCGTGGGTTGATGCCGTCATGCGTTTTGAGGGACCGATTGCACGCCAGAACCAACACGTATTTGCCAGTGACTGGATGGCGTATTCAGGCGAAAACATCGATGAATTGCTACAGCAACCGATTCAGGCGCCACGGCCTGGTTTTTCGGCGCAAGTCATTGCGACGGGGCCGACGAATCGCCACTCGGCGATGCCGCAAATGTTTGAGGATCTGATTTACACAGCCCGCCATGAACTTGTCATTTCAACGCCGTATTACGTACCAGACGAGTCGATGCAAAATGCCTTGTGTGCATCGGCCTACCGCGGCGTCGATACCACAATAATTTTTCCAGCGAGAAACGATTCGTTCATCGTCGGTGGGGCGAGCCGCAGCTATTATGCCGACTTGTTGGCAGCTGGGGTCACAATTTACGAGTACGTCGGTGGATTGCTACACACAAAATCACTCACACTCGATGGAGAAGTGACCCTTATTGGTTCCGCGAATATGGATCGTCGCAGCTTTGATTTGAACTATGAGAACAATATCCTGTTTGTCGATCGGGAGTTGACTGAGGAAATGAGAAAACGACAACAGGAGTATATTGCCGCGTCGAATCAGATCACCTCGGAGGCAGTTAGTTCCTGGCCGATTTCTCGGCGACTGTGGAACAATTCTCTCGCTGTCCTTGGGCCGATTCTCTAAGGGCCAAAATCACACATGCTGAACGTCGTCATTATCGTGGTGGCACTGGTTCTGGCCGCGTACCTGGCATTCTCCAAACGCCTCGCTGCCTCCTCAAGCTGGAAAGCCACGGTCACCCCGTTGGCTTCAATTATGGGCAGCGGCTTTTTGGTCAGCGCTCCTTTATTGGCTGGAGTCGTTGGGGTGAGTGCCGTCTTCTTTATGGGCCTTCTGCTCTTGCTCGCGTTTGGGGTCGGTAGTGCGATTCGATTCAATATCCGTCATTTCGAACCGATCGAGAATGAAGGACACGGTGCCGCACAAGACGTTGCCCTTGTTTCGCGAATCGTGCTGGCAGGAGCCTACTTCATTTCGGTGACATACTACCTGCAACTTCTGGCGGCATTCTTGTTGAATTTTGTCGACATGCACAGCGAATTCTGGGCGCATGTAATCACGTCAACTTTGCTGCTGTTGATCGGCGGAATCGGAATATGGAGAGGTCTCGACGAGTTGGAGTCTGTCGAGAAGTTCGCCGTCAGCCTCAATTTGGGAATGATCTGTGCGCTGCTCGTTGGCTTGTCGGTCTACAACATTAACCTGCTAACGAGTGGGAATTGGGCTTTGCCGGATGTTTCCAATCAGATTGATCTCAAGGATGTTCGGATCTTGTTAGGTCTGCTCATCGTTGTTCAGGGGTTCGAGACCTCCCGCTATTTGGGGGATCAGCATCCGGCTGACCAACGAATCGCAACGATGCGAACGGCGCAATTCCTTTCTGCGGTGATTTATATTCTGTTTATTGGATTGGCGACCGTGCTGTTTCAACGTGGCTTCGGTGCGGACGTGACCGCGATCATCGAAATGACCAAACCGGTGGCAGCTGTATTGCCGCTGTTACTCTCTGTGGCAGCGATCGGCAGTCAGTTTAGTGCGGCAGTCGCTGACAATTCTGGGGCAGGTGGCCTAATCGAAGAAATCACGCATCGCAGATTGCCGATTCGGTATGCCTATTTGCTGATCCTGTTGGTCACCCTCGCGCTGACATGGGAAACCGACGTCAACGGCATTATCGCTTACGCGTCTCGCGCGTTCGCTTTGTTCTACATGCTGCAATGCATTGTCGCGTTTCTCGTTGCGTGGCAGTTGAAAACGTTGCCACATCGTGCAAGCCGCCTTTTACTATTTGGGAGTTTGGCATTCATTTGCCTGTTAGTATTCGCATTTGGCCAACCCTCTGAATGACAGAGTTACAATTCGGCAGTAGTCTGTGGGTTGTTTTCGTTGCCAGGCAAGACAGACTCGCCGGTGACGACATCGAATTCTGTTCAACGACGAATCATTCCTGTGCCGGCTTACCGGCATTCGACACAGCATCGTGAACCAAGTTGAGAACACTTCGATTGGCCCGCCGCGTGGCGTCAACGAGGTGCTGATACGGCGTTCCGTCGTCGCGGACGAGTCCCAGTTTTATGGCATTTCGGCGTATTGAGTAGCGATCGATATATTGGCACCGCATATAGCCCAATATATATGGCCGCTGAAATGCTTCTAATAGAAACTGCTCCGTTGCCGCCGCTGCTTCTTGTTCGCTGGCCCGTTGATAGAAGGGCCAAATGGCTTGGGGATATCGGTCCGTGGCAAAACTGATCTGGTGGTCGCAAATGAAGATTGGTTTTTTCGCGAGTCTATGGATGGCTTCGATCTCGGCTGCGGGGAATGTATCGCCAGGAGTATAGATCGGGATGTATCCGTCGCCGGGCTGAATCGCAATGGCGTCGACGTGTGGTAGTGCGGCCAGCAAAACTTGGCGTGGAATGTCTCCCAACAAATACTTTTCCCCGAACACCATATGATGCGGGTCGTTTTGCCGCATCGCCGGGCCGACGATCCCGTAGTAGGTGCGTGCGATAACTCCGAGAAACGCCTGATCATCGCGATCGATTTCATAGCGGTTCAAATCGAGTTGCTGAAGATCAATCGTGCCTAACTGGGCAAAGTTTTCAATTTCCAGCTCGTATGCACGGTTGAATCGCGCGAGGTTGTTCGCGTACCGCCGTTTCAAAAATGACGCGTATCGAATTCGCCCCTTCGATTCTTTGGGAAGTCCCCGGATTTCTGACACCCAATCGGTATCGCGAAAGCGTCGCGTTTTGTGAATGTCCCAGGTTGGCGTATCCGTCCAATAATAGGCGATGAGATGCTTATTCTCACGATGTTGCTTGCAGAACTCTGCGACGTTCTTCTCCAAACGTTGCTGGACAGCGGGGTCAAATACATCTGGAAACTCGTACGGATTGTTTTCCGCAGGTTTGCCATAGTATTTCGCGGTGCGAACGAAGTTCTGTGCGGCGAGATAGGGGCGAATGGTTCGGAGCGCTGCGACCGAGTCATCAACGGTGTTGAGTTCCCAATCGGCGTATTGATCGAGTACGGTTTTCGAGAACTGGTCCCAATCGCTTTGGTATTCGTCCGCGAAGATGTCGGGCTCGTGACTGCCATGCGAGCGAACGACTCCTAAATGATTGACGCCCAGCGCAACGAAACCGTGACCATCAGGCGTGACTAACAAATCACGGCCCTTAATCGATTCGATATGGAACCTACCGGTTGATTCTCCCCGAACGTCTTTCCAGCCCCCGTATTCATCAAAATCTGCACCATTGACTGCGGAAATGAAGCTTGCCCACGACAGAATTGCACCGAGTACTACTCTCATCGAATCGTTCCAATCCAGCTCAATGATGTTGGTTCATCATTCCTGTCAAGGGGAGATACAGTGCATCCTGGATGCATTCTGAATGCCGAATCACTGAATGCGAAACACCAAGCGTAATGGATTGTCGACTCGTCAGCCAGCTGTCAGCGTAGATGCTTCTGAAGAGTGCTTTTCTGTTTCTGGAAGCAGTCCGCTAATCAGGGAGCTCATTCCTCGAGCCGACTCCTTGTCCAACGTACGAGGAAACGAAGACCTGCTCTAGTACCAATTTGGGAGAGTTTCTAAACTCCCGCCGAGCAAGATCTTGGCTCGCATTGGGGAAGCAATGGGCCAAATCGTAACTGCTGAAAGTTGTCGATGCACAGCCGTTCCAATGCAACAGAATTGGCACCGCTCAAACGATTACCGAGAGAACGAATGCCAACTTACTGACAACATTGTTCGAGGGAGTGATGACGGCCAATTCGCTGACACTTGACCTGCTAAGAATGCACAAGTCCACGGACGGCGTTAGCGCCGAAGGGCTAGCCCGCATTGCCGCCAGTGCCGAAGTGCAGCGTGTCCCGGCTGGCACGGTGATTCATCAAGCGGGGCATGCCATTCCGGATTTGATTCTCGTGATGACAGGGCGTTTGCGTCTTGTATTCGTTGATTCCGACGAGACCGAGCGGACGATTCAATATCTCGGGCGAGATGATCAGTTCGGCGCGCTTTCGTTGGGACTCAATCAGAAGCTCCCGATTGGGCTGGTCGCCGATACGAAATCTCAAATCTTGAGAATTCCCACGGCTGAAGTCCGCCAAATTGCGGTGGAAGTTCCACTTTGGAAACGCAACTTGCTGAGGTCTGCCGCACTTGGGATGCGTTCTTCCGTTTTAGGAGACCGACCCCGCAAAGCGCCAAGAATCGTCAGCTTTTTGCATGCATCGCCGCAGTCGCGATCAATGGTAAGGTCGATCGTTGCGAAGTTACGGGAGTTGGGCGAGCCGATTGCGATTTTTAGCGACGAGATTTCCGCACCACCCATCGGCAGCGTGAATGTTCATTCGGTCATCGACCAGCAGGGGCGGTTGCAATCGCTTGATCAGATACGAAGCCGCGTGGTGGAGTTCAAGGACTGCAATCGGGTCATCTTGGATTTCAGCATTCAGAATGCGTTTCCGTATTCTGATGATCTTTTACATGCATGCGACTGTGTGTTTTGGTGTGTGACGAACGATGTCGTACCGGAAACAGTAGAACAACTGTCAGACTTGCACAAAAGCCATTCGGGGCTGGTCAGCAAACAGAGGTGGGTGTCGGTGTTAAAGGCCGCCGAGACCGTCGCTCCACACGTGGCCGTCTTGAAAGACTTGGTGGGCCGCGACTTCAAGTTCTACCTGCCGGGGAATGCGGATGACTCGCAACGGCTGCATCGACAGGGGTTAATGCGTCTCATTCACGAGCTGCGCGATATCCGAATCGGGCTGACACTTGGTGGTGGAGCTGCACGCGGCATGGCGCATCTCGGTGCACTTCAGGTTTTGGATAGCGCGGGGCTGGTGTTCGATGATATCAGTGGAACCAGCGTTGGCGCAATGGTGGGGAGTTTATACGCGGCAGGCATGCCGCCAGACGTCGCGGCGACATCTTTCGCCCGTGACCTGCAACCCTCACATCTCGAACGGCTATTGCCAGGTGGGGAACGATTCTACCTCGTTCGCAATTACCGGCGAAACCACTGGGATCGCATGTTGCGGCACTATCTATTTCATTGGCGGCTGGAACAATTGCCAATCCCAATGCGGACGGTTTCAGTCGACCTCATTGGTGCTACTCAAGTTGTTCGACGAGAAGGTGACGCGGTCCATGCCATCTTAGAAAGCATCAATCTCCCCGGTCTTTCAACTCCGATTCTTCGTGACGGCATGGCGCTAGTCGATGGTGGCGTACTGAACGTGTTGCCGGCCGATGTTTTGGTCAACGACGGAGTGGACTACGTTGTTGCGGTCAACGTCAGTTCTCAGTTGTCACCCACATTTGCCGGTAACGATTCGGAAATGTCGACCGAACAAATGGTTGGTGCCAATGCATTCGAGACGATTGCACGCGTGCTAGCTGTTCAGCAGAAGAATATGCGGGCTTTCGGTTCTCAGCCTGCGGACTTCACGATCGCCCCCGACGTTTCGGAAGTTGACATATCAGCCTTCCAGGACGCTGTGGAAATCGCCCGACTTGGTACAGATGCCGCGCAAGAGGTTGTTACAGAACTCAAGAGTGATTTGGCGAAGATCGATCCGTGCCTAGTTATGGACTAATCTCCGGACGTCTTGCGATGTCGCAGTAGGCACCATCAATAGCTGGAAAATTCTAATTTCCTCGATTGCGTCGCAGCAAACGAAGTACTAATTTTCGGCCGTTTTGAATCTGTTCGCTCATGAGCAGCCGCGACCGCATCGCATCTCGATTCCGCAGAGCATCAACCAAGTTCCGGTGGCTCCGGCAAGTTCCGTCTGCAACCGCCGGTGTGAGCAATTCTGGAGCGTGCCGCTGCGCTTCAAAAATGCGACTGATCGTGCGATATTCACGGACCACCTTCGTTAGTAGGCGATTGCGGGATGCTTCAATCAAAACTTCATGAAAGTGTTCTTCGTTGTCGAGCCAGCGGTGGAACTGCGCTGCCGTTGCACGTTGTTTGGTGCTGCGACGAATCTTAGCAGCAATTGCGGCCCAGTCGTCGACAATGGTTTCCAACTCTGCGAGTTGCTCATCCGTGATGAACTTGGCGGCCTCGGCCGCAGCGCAGCTTTCCGTGGCGTCGCGCAGGACGTACAACTCTTCGAGATCTTGGCGGTCCGCTTTTCGAACGGAAGCACCCGCGCCCGGGATATGCTCGATCAAACCTTCACTGGCCAATCGATTTAGTGCCTCTCGTACCGGGCCGAGACTCACGCCGATTTCGTCGGCCAATCCGCGCGTCACCAGCCGATCCCCCGGGACCAAGTCGCCGTTCGTCAACTTGTTGCGGATATGACGGTACGATTTTTCCGCTAATGTTGGTTGCATATTGATGAATGTGTGACAATACTGCATTTGTTATAACATGATTGATCACCATCAATCATAGGCAATTGCTCAGGCCGAATCAACTCCGGAGTGTGTCCATGAAAGACTTCCCGCAAACTCGGTTGGTTGCCGTTTTCGGCCTTTTCCTGTGCATTGCCGTACCAAACGTCAATGCCGAAGGTGCGGAGGCAAAAAGCTTCATCGAGCAGGGGATTCCGCGAGCCATGAAGTCGGCTGGTGCCCAATGGCAAACGGTCGATGGCCGATTAGTCGGCAGCGGCAAGCCGAACCGCTTGTACGCCACTGACGGCATCGGCGCGGGGGACTTTCACTTGTCAGCAAAGTTGAGCATCGATCGGTTGCAGCGCACGGCAGCGGCATTTGAGATCGGTGACGATAACTTCTTCGGATTTGAAGGGGCGACGGGGAACTTCTATCTCAACGGGCGAATCTTCGGCGGGCGAAAGCAGTTGATGCCGTCGACCGACTTCCTCGCAGATGGAAAGGCGTTTACGTTTGAAGTCGAACGAGTTGGCTCGCGGATGAGGTTCCTCATCGATGGTAAGGAAGTGTTGGAGGTGAATTACGCCGGCGATCTCGGACGCATGGCTTTCTCTCCCGCGCGGTCGACGATGCGAATCGAGTCGTTGCAAGTCACAGGGAATTTGCGACAAGTCCGGTTACCGATCGGTGGGAAGAGTAATGCCGTTGTAGAATCCCTGCCGATTCCGCTCATTCCGCATATCGACCTGAACGGTGAAACGAAGCGTCAGGTCGTGGTCGCCCAAAAGTCGGGACAATACTACGGACAACCCGATACAGAACTGCTCGCCGATGGCAAGACGATGTTGGTTGCCTATCCATTGGGCCACGGTGGTCCCGACACCGAAGTCCGCCGCAGCGACGATGCCGGATTGACCTGGAGCGAACCATTGTCGGTTCCGGCAAACTTTAAAGGCGACCATAACGCGCCGGCGCTGCATCGTGTCTCGGATGCGACTGGTAAAGAAAGAATTCTACTGATTGTCTCCCATCCGCAGATGAGGCAGTCGATTTCCGAAGATAATGGAGCGACGTGGTCACCTCTTACGCCGATGCACCCGGGTTTTACCGGGCTAGGATCACGCGGACTGGCACCTCCCAAGACGCTGATGCCATTGCGGGACAAGTCTGGCAAGGTGATCCCCGGCAATTATCTGACGATGCACCATGACCGATTGGGAAAAGGGATTTCGTTGGTACAGATCGTCACCGAAGACGGTGGGCGAACATGGAGTAAGCCACGACCGGTTGGCGACAGCCCCGGCCATCCGTGCGAACCGGTCATTATCCGTTCGCCCGACGGTAAGCAGTTGCTAGTGCTGGCTCGCGAGAATTCACGCACGATCAACTCACTGTGGATGACGTCCGACGACGAGGGGAAGACCTGGAGCGAACTCAAACAATTGCCGGCGACTTTGAATGGTGACCGCCACGAAGCAGCCTACACCGATGACGGCCGACTGTTTGTCACGTTCCGCTGCCGGTCGCCGAAAGGGCAGCAGCGGCCCTTCGAAGGTGATTGGGTCGGATGGGTCGGCACCTACGACGACATCATTAACGGGCGTCCTGGTCAATACGTCGTCCGCTTGAAAGATAATCTCTACCGATATGATTGTGCCTATCCCGGGTTGGAAGTACTTCCTGACCAGACATTCGTCACGACAACTTATGGACACTGGACTGCGGGAGAGCAACCCTATTTGATCAGTGTGAGGTTCCAGATCGACGAACTCGATCGACTCGCTGAAAACCAGCGTCCCTATTCGATTCCGATTATCGACCTAGACCAGCAAACACAGCGACAGGTTGTGGTTGACCGCGAACAAGGGCAGTACCTGGGGCATCCGACGACCTGTTTGTTGGAAGATGGCGAGACGATGCTGTCTGTCTACCCCAAAGGTCATGGACGAGGCGGCATAGTTTACAAACGCTCGGTTGATGGTGGTTTGACATGGAGCGAACGCTTGCCGACACCTGAAAGTTGGGCGACATCCAAGGAAGTTCCCACACTGCATCGGGTCACCGGACCAGACGGGAAAAAGCGGATCATCATGTTTTCGGGGCTCAACCCATGCCGCATGGCTGTTACCGAAGATGATGGCGAGACTTGGTCCGAGATTGAGCCGATTGGCCAATGGGGCGGCATCGTGACCATGGGTTCTGTCGAGGCGCTGCGCACCGGCAAGGGACACTACATGGCGCTATTCCATGACGATGGTCGATTTTTCGCCGATCCGCCCGAGCGGCAGAATCCGATGCAAATGACGTTGTACAAAACGCTATCGGCCGATGGCGGGTTAACGTGGTCGTTCCCTGAAGTCATTGACAAATCTGTGGAGTACCACATTTGCGAGCCAGGATTGATTCGCTCTCCTGATGGAAAGCAACTGGCTGTCTTGTTGCGTGAAAACAGTCGACGCCACAACTCGCAGATCATATTTTCCAATGACGAAGGCAATACTTGGACAAAACCTCGAGACTTGCCCGCAACACTCAACGGCGACCGGCATACCGGTAAATATGGTCCCGACGGGCGGCTGCTTATTTCGTTTCGCTGTCGGTCTCCTAAAGGGACAGTATGGCCGCCGACCGAAGGTGATTGGGTAGCATGGGTCGGCACATACGAGGACTTGGTCAGCGGTGATGAGGGGCAGTATGTGGTTCGACTCAAAAACAACCACGAAAGCGTCCGTGGAAGCGGCAACATTTGGGATTGTGCATATCCCGGCGTCGAAGTTCTGCCGGATGGCACATTTGTGGTGACAACCTATGGTCATTGGCAACCTGGCGAGTCGCCTTATGTGCTGAGCGTGCGATTGCAACTGGATGAGTTGGACGAAAATTCGTCGCGGACCGGCAACGAATCGAATTCCGAACTTGATCAAGCAAGAAATCAAGTCGAAAAAAAACCGGTACTCTCATCCGCGGATCGAGCACGGCTTCGCGTCGAGGAGGCGAGCGGCCCGCCGCGAGGGCTAGAGTCGCTAAATCCAATCACGTCTGACCCGTTGCGCGATGACGAACAACTTCAGAACATGCCGAATGTTTTGTTTATTGCAGTCGACGATTGGAACGATTGGGTGGGATGTCTAGGGCACGGGCAGGCCATTACTCCCAATGTCGACCGCCTCGCTGCGCGGGGTATATTGTTCGCCGACGCTCATTGCGCCGCCCCCGTCTGTAACCCATCACGCGTTGCGATCATGACTGGGAAGCGACCCGGTACAACCGGTGTATATAACAACGGTCAAAGCCTGCGGAAGAAAGTTCCGAATGCGGTCACCATGTCGACTTACTTTTCGGACCACGGTTACTACGCCATTGGTGGTGGAAAGGTTTATCACGACACTCCGACAATGTTCGACCGAGCGAGTTGGAACGCCTACTATCATTGGCATCCCGATCCTTACAGGCAGCGCACTCGCTATTACGATGTTCCCAGCCCGTACAGCAACCCTCCGGATCCGGAGCCCGCTGTGCGACCGTCGCAGCAAATCACACCCCTGACAAAACGAAACTTTGATTGGGCGGCGCTCGATCAACCCGAGTCGGATTGGCCCGATTACAAGGTCGCGTCATGGGCTGCGGACTTTCTATCTCAAGAACACGACCGACCATTTTTTTTGGCTGTCGGGATTTTTCGCCCCCACGTGCCTTGGTTTAATCCCAAGGCGTACGTTGAGCAATACCCACTCGACAGCTTGATCCTGCCGCAAGTTAAATCAAACGACTTGGATGACCTTGGGCCGATGGGTCGCCGACTGGCCCTCGATCGCGGATCGAGGCACGATAAAGTCGTGGAATTCGGCGAATGGAAGCCGGCCGTGCAAGCTTATCTCGCAAGCATTTCGTTTGCCGATGCCAATGTCGGTCGTGTTATCAATGCACTCGACTCGAGTGCTTATCGCGACAATACGATCGTCGTGTTCTGGTCAGATCACGGATATCACCTCGGAGAGAAGAATCATTGGCATAAATTCACTTTGTGGAATCGGTCGACGCATGTCCCACTGGTTGTTGTTGCCCCTGGTGTGACCCGGTCGGGATCAGTTTGCCGTGAACCGGTCAATCTGCTGGACATCTATCCAACTCTGACTGAGTTGTGCGGACTCGATCCTCGATCGGATCTTGACGGTGAAAGCCTGGTGCCGTTGTTGCGCAATCCGGACGCCGGACGATCAACACCGTCAATCACAACCCACGGGGCTGGCAATCATTCGGCCCGCACGAAGGATTGGACATACATTCGCTACTCGACTGGCGAAGAAGAGCTATATGATCGTAAGGCCGATCCGAATGAATGGCGTAATCTGGCAGGCGATCTAAAGTACTCTGCCATTAAGAAGAGGTTGGCCGCTACATTTCCCAGAACGGTGGATGTGTCTCGCCGACGTTTGAAGATTGTCGCCTTTGGTGATTCGACGACCGCTAAACGCGATACGGTCGAACAGGTCTATGCGGACCGGTTGCCAAATCTTTTGCAACCCCGCGGTGTTGTTGCCGAGGTGATCAATTCCGGAGTCGGCGGCAGTCATACGGGCCGTTTGGCAGACAACGCTAAACACGATCGGCGACATGCGCTCGACCGATTCCGAAACGCCGTACTTGTGCATGAACCTGATGTGGCAATCATTCAATTCGGATGGAACGATTCCTGGGTCGACAGTAATAACTCAACGGACCCATCACGAATTCCGTTGAAAGATTACACGGGGAATCTTCGGAAGATGGTGACCCGACTTCAAGAGAATGATGTTGATGTAGTGCTGATGACCCCCAACCGACCGCGTTCTGAATTGGCAGAGTGGCGGACCAAGCGAACTTCAGCCTACGTCAGGCAGGTTCGGCTACTCGCGCGTGAATTGGATGTGTCGCTTGTCGATGTTTGGAGTGAGTATTCGAAATACGAAAAGGTAAACGACCGATCGTTCGATGACTTGTTGCTCGACAATCTTCACCCGAACGACCAAGGGCACGAACTCGTGGCGGAACTGCTAGCTGATTGTATACAGACTCTACATAGAAATCGCGACGACCTGATTCTGAAATCACACATTTCCGTGCAATCAACACGGTTGAATGGGCAGTAGACACGATGACGACTGGCGACGTTGGAAGTCTGCGCGGTGAGCACCGGTTAACGGGACTCGTACCGGTGATCCCGACTCCCATGAACGAGGATGAGTCGCTTGACGAACTGGGGATCGAGCGTCTCATCGAGTTTGTCCTGCGGTACTCATTTAGCGGAGTCTGGGCACTGGCATCGGCTGGAGAAGACCCGCATTTGCCGCTGGATGTCATTGATGACGCAACACGGCTGTTCGTACGGCACTTGGATGGTCGATTGCCATTGATCGTGAAAACGAGTCTGCCCGGGACTCGGCAGACGATTGAGCGAACGAAACGAATGTCGGACTTGGGAATCGATGCGGCGGCCATCCATTTTGACCAAAAGGACCTGGGCGAATCCCACGTTCGCAGGCACTTCGACTTGGTTATTGAATCATCGCCTGTTCCCATTTTCATCTATCACAATCCTCACCGTGGGGCACGGCAGTCTCTGAATCAGCTGCTCGATTTGTTGTCGCACCCGCAGGTCGCAGGGATGAAGGCGGGTGGCAGCGACCTGGGCGAACTGCAACGTCTCTGCTTGTGGGCCGACCCAGATGTTTCGGTGATGACGGCAGGCGGTGGTCAAATTCTGGCCGGCCTGGCAATGGGTGCCGCAGGGCATACGGCGATTCCCCTGTTGGCATTCCCGGAAAGAGCTTTCGCTATTCTGGAGCATCTGCGTGCTGGGCGACTTTCTGATGCGCGACGCGAGCAGCGTATTATTTTGGATTTTCTTCAACAGATGCCCAAACTCGGCAACCGCGAAGTCAATGGTGAAGTGAAAGCCGTTCTGGAGACGCGCGGCGTATTGAAACGGTACGTTTCGGCACCGTTCATCGCGGCGACGGACGAACAGGTGGCGCGATTCCGTAATCTATGTGAACAAATGCAGCTCTTTGCACCCTCGTTGGAAGGAATCGGCCAATGAAACACCCAATGCGAAACAAATCTTTGCCGATCGATTGGAGATTGCTTTTCGTTCCGCTCACCTTGTTGCTCGGCGCGACTCTATGTGTCGCAGGTGATGATCGTCCCCCAAACGTTTTGTTTATTTCGCTCGACGATATGAACGACTGGTTGGGATGTTACGGAGGCCACCCGGATGTTCAAACCCCACATATCGATCGATTGGCGCAGCGTGGCGTTCTGTTCACTCGGGCCCAATGTGTTTCGCCGATCTGTGGACCGTCGCGGGCCGCGGTTTTGACCGGAATGAGGCCGGAGACTACGGGCGTGTATCACAATGTTGGAACATACATTGATTACGTCCCGGATGCGGTCACACTTCCGGAGCACTTCCGCTCATATGGGTATCGCGTCATGGCCGCTGGCAAAGTCGATCATGGATTGGGGGAACCAAATCCACGTTTGTGGGACGAAAACGGCCCGGACTGTGGAGTCCTGGGAACACCGTTTGTCGGTGATGAACTTCGTACGTTGCACCCCGGCGAGCAACTGAATATCAACCGCGGCAGGCTACAGGTCACATTGCCGTACAATGGCGGGTTGTCAGCCATCGATCGCCCGAATAATCAGTGGAACTCATTTGATTGGGCTCCGCTGGATGTTCCTGAGAGCGACTTTCCGGACGGCAGAATCGCCGCGTGGGGCGCAGAGCAACTCGCCAAAGATCACGGCCGACCCTTATTCTTGGCAATCGGGTTCTATAAACCGCATCAACCATTTTTTGCGCCGCGAAAGTACTTCGACCTTTACGATGCGGGAAACGTTGCGCTACCGGAAACAATCGCTGGCGACCTACATGACGTTCCGGAACCCGGTCGGGCGCTGGCGACGCGCCCCTGGACGAGTGGCACTCATCGAACAGTCGCCAAACACAACGCCTGGCGTGATGCAGTGCACGCCTATCTGGCGACTGTTTCGTTCGTCGATGCCCTGGTGGGTAAAGTTATTGAGAGCTTGGATCGCGGTCCGCACGCGAACAACACCTGGGTCGTATTGTGGAGCGACCATGGTTGGTCACTGGGCGAAAAGGAACATTGGGGCAAACATGTTCCCTGGTCGGAATCGGTCCGCATGCCGCTGGTGATTGTCCCGCCAAAGAGACTTGCCGCTGATGGTCTGGTGATAAACAGCCGTTGCGACGCATCGGTTTCGTTGCTCGATCTCTACCCGACGTTGCTCGAGGCCTGCGATCTTCCCCAGCGAGCTGAACTTGAGGGTCTTAGTTTGTTGCCTTTGATCGCCGATCCCGATCGTGAATGGAACGGATCAGTTGTCTCGACGATCGGTCGGGGTACGCACAGTGTTTCGACGAGCGATTGGCGGTACATTCGCTACTTCGACGGTAGCGAAGAACTATTCGACTTACAAAATGATCCCCATGAATGGTTCAATGTCGTGGACGAAGCACAGAATGCTGCGGTGAAAACTCGGCTGCAGCGCGATATTCCTTATGACAAGCAGCTGAAACAATTCGTGCGATGGGGAAAGTGGAAGTGCGTCATTCCGATAGATGGTGCACCCATGTTATTCGATTACGAGGGAGAATTCGGCATCTCAGAACAAAACGATATTGCCAGTGAACATCCAGAGGTCATCGCAGCAATTCGAGAATATCTTGACCAGCACAAATTGACCGCCAGACGCGTGAATATTCCTCTGATCACAAGTGAAAGATCGAAAGGCTTGAATTGAACAATTCCAATCGAATTCAGGGGCTCGTTGCAGCTACCTACACTCCGCTTCGCGACGACGGAGCATTGAATCTCGAACGTATCGGGCCCATGGTGGAGTTCCTGCTCCAGCGAGGAGTTCACGGGCTGTATGTGTGTGGCAGTACCGGCGAAGGGATGTCGCTGACAAGCGATGAACGTCGATCGGTCGCAGAGGCTTATGTGCGAGCTGCAGCCGGTCGAGTTCCCGTTTTGATTCAGGTCGGTCATACCAGTCTGGCGGAGGCTCGCAGTCTGGCGGCCCATGCTCAGCAAATCGGTGCTGATGCGGTGTCGGCGACGGCTCCGTTTTACTTCAAGCCAGACAGCGTTGAAACGTTGATTGACTCGATGGCGGAAGTGGCGGCTGGCGCACCGGAATTGCCGTTTTATTACTATCACATCCCCGTACTGACGGGTGTCTCGCTGAGTATGGTTGAATTTCTAACGCACGCATCCGACCGCATTGAGAACCTGGCAGGACTCAAATACACGTCGGCAACCCTACACGAGTTTCAGCAATGCCAGGAATTAGACGATGGGCGATTCGAAGTCTTATGGGGATGTGATGAAATGATGTTAGCGGCTCTCGCAACTGGTGCAAAAGGGGCGGTCGGCAGCACCTTTAACATCGCAGCGCCGCTGTATCAACGCATTCTCGATGCGTTTGATCAAGGCGATGTCGCCGAAGCCCGACGCTGGCAGTTACGTTCCGTCCAGATGGTGCATACGATCGGCCGGTTCCCATTTCATCCTGCGATGAAGGAAGTGTTAGGAATGCTTCGAATGCCTTGCGGGCCGTGCCGACTACCGCAACGTCGCCTATCCAGTGACGAAATCGTCGTCTTGCGAGACGATTTAAACGCTATCGGCTTTTTTGATTGGACGGAGCCTCACCAGGAAATCGCACCGGTCGGAGCCAAATCTTGAAAACGTTGTCGGTTCTTCTCGTATCGTTGATTTTGGCTGTTCCAGCATCCTTGGCATGGGGCGACGTGCCAGTAGTCAACGGAGAGCCACTCAAGTGGCAAGACCTACCAAGGCTACCCGACGAATTTGGCTTCGGTGGCCCAATTGTCGGAACGCACAACGGTGTGCTGATTGTTGCTGGCGGGGCCAACTTTCCGGACGGACCCCCGTGGTCGGTCGACGGACAACCGCCTGGAAGCAAAGTCTGGAATGATCGTATCTTTGTGTTAGAGCCTGATAGCGACACGTGGCGCGAAGCTGGTGCGCTTCCGTTTCCGTTGGCGTATGCCGCTGTCGTGTCGACACCCGAGGGCATTGTTGTATTGGGCGGCGAATCCTTCGGGAGCGATTCAGAATCTGAAACGACCGATGCTGAACCGACAAATTTTCCCGTCGCGATGGTCTTGGTGCTCCAATGGGATTCTGACAAACAGGAAGTCACTGTCGCCGCCGATGCGTTTCCGGAACTGCCCAAAGCGTGTCATTACCATGGTGCGGGTTTGCTTGAAGGGTCAATCTATGTTGTCGCCTCACATGCGATGGACACCGACAGCTCAAAACTCGACAGCAAG
>JANQRQ010000064.1 GCA_028284485.1 Planctomycetaceae bacterium
ACGGACAGTCCGCCAGTAGTCAGCAATTGCGTCGAGATGTTTCGACTCCAACCCAGAATCGCGATCTGTCGAGCGCAATGCTTCAACAATCGTGTTCAAGTTCGGTTGCGACGTACCGCCGGAGAGTGGTGCCAGCGCACCGTCGGCTATATCGAGTCCGACTTCGGAGGCTTTAAGAATCGACGCCGCTTGCACGCCCCCCGTGTCGTGCGTGTGGAAATGGATCGGGATCCCGATTTCCTGCTTGAGCGTTTTGACCAATGATTCCGCCGCGTACGGCTTGCAGACTCCCGCCATGTCCTTAATGGCCAGAATGTGAGCCCCCATTTGCTCCAGCTCTTTGGCCATGGTGACATAATACTTCAGGTCGTACTTGGTTCGGCTGGAGTCGAGAATATCTCCCGTGTAGCAAATCACCGCTTCACAGATTGCACCACTTTCGTTGACGGCGTCCATGGCGACTCGCATGTTTTCCACCCAGTTTAGGGCATCAAACACACGGAAAACGTCGATTCCGGCATCGGCCGCTTCCGCCACGAATGCTTTGACGACATTGTCAGGATAGTTGGTGTAGCCGACTGCGTTCGATGCACGCAGTAGCATTTGAAACAAAATGTTCGGAATCCGTTGCCGCAATAATGTCAGCCGCTGCCAAGGGCACTCTTTGAGGAACCGCATCGAAGTATCGAATGTGGCGCCGCCCCACATTTCCAGCGAGAACAATTGGGGACAAACCCGCGCGTAGACATCGGCAATTTGCAGCATGTCGTAGGTGCGCAGCCGCGTCGCCAGCAAAGACTGGTGGGCGTCACGAAATGTGGTGTCGGTAAGCAACAGCGGCTTATGATCGACGAGCCACTGCGAAAACTGAGTCGCTCCCAGTTTTTGGAATGTCTGACGGATACCATCGGGGACGGACTGAGCCGCATCGTACTGCGGAATCGGGGCAGGAGTGCGTCGGGCGACCTTCGGCCTGTCGGCCACAAGTGGGTTTCCATTGACGATCGTTTCCGCGAGATAGGTCAGCAGTTTGGTGGCCCTGTCTCGCCGCGGCTTGAATTCGAATAGCTCCGGTGTTTCGTCGATAAAGCTGGTGACGCACTCGCCCGCCATAAATGTGGGGTGCATGACCAATTTCGAAAGAAATGGGATGTTGGTCTTCACGCCACGAACGCGAAATTCCTGCAGGCAGCGTTCCACACGACGAGCGGCATCTTGGAATTGACGCGCCCAAGCTGTCACCTTCACGAGTAGCGAATCGTAGAACGGATGAACAACAGCGCCCGAGAAAGCCGACCCGGCATCGAGTCGAATCCCCATACCACTCGCCGACCGATAATGGGAAATCCGGCCATAGTCGGGCATAAATTGATTCGAGGGGTCCTCGGTTGTTACCCGGCATTGAATGGCAAACCCATGCGTCGCCACGGAATCCTGCGATGGCAACCCGATCGCGGGATCGTCGAGCGGCGTCCCTTGGGCAACCAGGATTTGCGATTTGACGACGTCGACACCGGTCACCTGTTCGGTCACCGTGTGCTCAACCTGGATTCGTGGATTGACTTCGATGAAATAGAACTTGTTCGTGTCGGCATCGACCAGAAACTCAACCGTTCCAGCATTCTGGTAATTCACCGCCTGGCCGATCTTCACCGCGGCATCACACAATTCCTGCCGGACTTCTGGTTCGAGATTTGGCGCAGGTGCGATTTCGACAACTTTTTGGTGGCGCCGCTGGACCGAACAATCCCGCTCAAACAAATGCACAAGATTGCCATGCTGATCGCCGAGGATTTGCACTTCGATGTGCCGCGCACGCTGAATGAATTTTTCGACGAAGATATCGGGACTTCCGAACGCAGTGAGCGACTCACGGTGTGCCTGGTCGTAGGCGGAGTCAAATTCGGCTGCTTCGCGGACGACGCGCATTCCACGACCACCACCACCATGGGCTGCCTTGAGAATGATGGGGTAGCCGACTTCCTCAGCCAGTTTCTTCCCCTCGCTGACGTTGGCAATTGCGCTGCTCCCGCCGCCGAGGACCGGTACGCCGGCCTCTTCAGCGATCTTGCGAGCCGAGATTTTGTCGCCAAGTCGATTAAGCGTTTCGACCTGTGGCCCAACGAAAATAATTCCATTATCGCGACAGGCCTGGGCGAATTTGGGGTTCTCCGAAAGGAAGCCGTATCCGGGGTGGATTGCGTCGATATTCTGCTTTTTTGCCAGGGCCACGATCGCATCGATGCCCAAATAGGCCTGAATCGGCTCCCCAGGTTCGCCAATTTCGTAGGCTTCGTCTGCCTTAAACCGGTGCAGGGCGTATCGATCTTCGTGGGAGTACATTGCAACGGTGCGAATGCCCAGTTCGTGCGTACTGCGAAATATGCGAGTCGCGATTTCACTGCGGTTGGCAGCCAAAAGACGCTTTATCTGAGGCATAATTGGGATCCTGCAGCCAGTTGCTGTTTATCGTGGGTCTCGACTATCAATTCGGCCTGAAATTGCGGATATCTGCGAACACGTTACCGATTTATCAACTCTTGTGTGTCAAACCTGTCGCAGATGCAATGTAGCTTGGCTCGACGCAAATTTGAATGAACCTGCTAGCCAATGTCGCGACAAACGGGTTGAGTCGCCGAACAAGAAGCGGAATGCTGCTGCCAATGTGCCGGAGCCGAAAGGGCACTAGCTGGGCTCAGGCCGGCTATTCGCGGATCGTCGCAACGCTAGGACCGTACTGATCCTTGACGAATTCCAACCACCAAAGAATTCCAGCATCGGGATGCAGAACATCGATGTCGGTGTTCCAGGGAGCGTTCTGAGCGTTGGCCGATCCCAGATTCGAACGACCTCCTGGATGAGTGAACGGACCACCGACACCGTCACGAGGGCCGCATTGCAGCCAAGTACTGGCGAGCACATAGCCGTTGTATTTTTCGACTTCGTCTCGCGTTTGGCGAAGTTGATCGCGTTTCATCTCCTCGGTGTATCGTCCAACACGTGAGTAGTTGTAAAACTCCTCGTCTGCTTGATGGGTCAGCTTACTGAATTTGCCCCAATAACCACCGGGCGCATTGCCGGGAGTCGCTTCACTGTCGAACCAAGGCTTCCCCGATTCCGGTTGGCCGAAATGCATATTCAAATCCTCGTTGGGAGGCGATTGCTTGGTGTTATTGGCCACAACCAGTTCCGGATAGACCTTCTTGGCCGCGAGAATGAAATCTTCGACCGACCACTTTTTGGCACGGACCGCCATCCCTTCGTTGTCTGGATCGAGGATGACGTTTGTGAAGTCGCGGCTACCAAGCCACATTGCGGTATTCGCAATCGCCTGATTTGCATCGTTTTGGGTCCAATGCGCGAGCTCTTCCTTGGCGCGAGAAGTACTCCAATACAAACACCCGACGATGACGATCATTTCTTTTTCGTCTGCCGCCCGAAGAATTCGTTCAAACCGTTCCTGATAGACCGGATTCAAGGAAGCGTCTGGAAGGAATCCTTTCACATCACCGAATCGCGACCCCATCAGGAAGACCGAGACTGTGTTAATGCCGTAAGATCGGTACAGATCCAGCGACTCGATCAAGTCGGCAGTCGTCTTATCATTGATCAGCGCATTCGAGCAGCGCAGCCCCAATATCTTCACGGGTTGGTCGTTGACGAGAATCTGATCCCCGCGCACCGCAACGCGAGTTGACCCTCCTTCCGACAAAGGTGCAAAACTCAACAGCACGACTATGGTGCAAGCGACTGTGAAGGCCTGTCGATTATTCATCATCCTGCCGTGGAATTTGAGTTTTCGCTTTCTGATTGCAACCACTCGACGACACCCACGAGTCTGGCCGCCTGCCGCGTCAGCGTCAAGTTGCGAACCTGCCATATCCCATCCAAGCGCCAACAGGAGTGGCAATCACCAAATCAGAGATGTCGATCGATGCCTTCGCGGATTGGCTTACTTTCCACGAAATCGAGCCACACTTCGCTGAGATAATCAAAGCTGCAACATTCCCTGCTCGACGTTATCGAAACGCTTCGATCGAACACTGACCTCTGCCAATTCAAGATTTCCTACACTCGGCGATTCTGGCCCTGCCAATACGGTTCGCGGAGTTCACGTTTCAATATCTTTCCACCTGGATTACGTGGCAACTCGGCCACGAACTGCACTGAATGCGGGACTTTAAAGCCCGCCAATCGATCGTGGCAGTAGTCAATCAATTGGTCGGCAGTACAGGTCGCTCCGTCGGCCAGCATGACGATGGCGTGAACCGTTTCGCCCCAGCTTGCATCAGGGATTCCGATAACTGCGGCTTCTTTGACATTCTGATTTGTGACCAACACCTCTTCGATTTCATGGGGATAAATGTTCTCGCCACCAGACACGATGACGTCTTTCGCACGGTCGCAGATGTATACGTAGCCATCCGAATCGAGGTATCCCACGTCGCCGGTGCGCATCCAATCTGAGGAGCACTCTTCAACATCAGCCGATTCGGGATTCCAGTAGCCGCGCATCAATTGCGGACCCCGTGCTGCTATTTCGCCCATTTCCCCGATTGGAACGGTTTCGCCGTTAGAGTCAACAATGTCAACCTCGGTGCCGGGCAATGCGCGACCTGCTGATTTCAACAGATGTGGTTGTTGCTCAAGGGCCCGTTTGTGATCGGTCGGGCCAAGCCAGGTCAACGAAAACGTTTCCGTCGTGCCGTATCGCTGAGCGAGATCGCAACCGAATACTTCCATTGCTCGGCGCACCGTCGATTCCTGAATGGGGGCCGCCCCGTAAACGATCAGTTTGAGAGCCTCAAATCTTGTGTCACTCGAGTCAGCACCTTCGGCAATACATTTTTGAAGCATGGTCGGAACCATCATCGTCACTGCAATACGGTCCGCTTGAAGCGCGCGTACCACTGCTGCAGCATCGAACCGGGTATGAATGACCAACGTCGCTCCCCATGAAACGACTTGCAGCATTGCCACAATCCCCGCAGCATGGCATAGCGGCAAAACCATAAGAAATCGATCGCCCGATCCGAACGCGATAACGTCCTTCAACTGCTGGAGGCTCGACACAATCGAATAGTGCGTGAGGACTGCGCCTTTCGGCTTTCCGGTCGTGCCGCTCGTGTACATCAGAAGCGCGTCTTCGTCGCTGACGTCAATGGTCTCCTCCAATGCGTCAGAATCTCGAGTGTTGAGCCAAGTCTCAAATTCAATCCAAGCACTCGGAGCATCTTTCGATGTTGTGATCAAAATTCGAACGCTCTCCAGCTCGTTCCGCAAGCGATCAATTTCCGGGGCATACTGACCATCACAAATCAGCAGAATCGGCTGCGCGTCCTGACAGATTCTGAGCCAATCGGATGGTAGGAGCCGATAGTTGATCGGTGTCGGAATCATTCCTACCTTAAATGCACCATGAAATAACAGCACCATTTCGATGCTGTTTTGCTGAAGTATTCCCAATCGGTCGCCAGGCCTCAGTCCGCTCGCGATCAAGGCTTTCGCGATACGATCGACCTGTCGTTTGGCTTCAGCGTACGTAATGCGCCGACTGCCACAGACCGCAAACTCCACATTCGGATTTTGCCGCGCATGAATCTCCAAATGGTCGCCGACCCTCACGCTGTCTTCCTTTTCGCAACTCTCGAAATTTTTGGAGCGATTTGCTTCTTCTTGTGGGCGTTTCTAGCTCGTGGGAGTCAACCATCATAGAACAAAACGCGATTGTCGCGGCCACAAGTCACCGCAACTCACTGTAATCGATTTGCCTGTCGATTCTCCTCCACGAGTATCCGAAACTTTTGTGGGAAATTCGAGCCGATCGTCCGCTACGCCGACAATGTCCACATTTGTCTGACTGGACATCTGTAATCTGAAAAACGGTAACCTGTGTCGGGAATCGTTAAGCGGGAACTGACTCGGAGGAGTCGGTTGTAGCGGCGGAGAAGCTGCAGGCGATTTCCAGTATGATTGCATTCCCTCTCGCACATCGCTTGCATCTCGAATCAATCAAACCAACTCGAAACGCCATTTGGAATCCTGCCCGAATTCAGTAGCAATATTCGGCACATTAAAAAACGATGTAGACGTGTCAGCTGCGTCCGAGTTTGCTAAACTCACGGAAGTTAGAGTTCATGGCGGACTCTCGCATCAAGTGACGCCGATCCCTCGGGCCTATCTAATCGGCACGATGCTGCGCTCAACTGCGATTCGGGCAAGAGTTGCCGAATCGTCCCCCTTTCGAAGAGACAGTGTATTCCTGCTGCTGCAATTTCAGGAGAAATGACTATGGCCACCATCAGCCTGGAAGAATATGGAATTCGAGTCCGCGACGTCAGCCGCAATCCAGCGCCGGCCCAACTGTACTGCGACGCCATTCGCTCTGACGACCAATGCGACGTAGCCGCCTCCGGAGCGCTGATTGCTTATTCCGGCGAAAAGACCGGGCGATCACCGGCGGACAAGCGGATCGTGCAAAACCCCGAATCGGAAGGCGATATATGGTGGGGAAACGTCAACATTCCCATTACGGGGGACACATTCAATATCAATCTCGAACGCGCCATCGACTATTTGAATACGAGACCCCGTCTGTATTGCATCGATGCTTTCGCAGGCTGGGACGAGAAGTACCGGATGAAGGTCCGAGTCGTTTGTTCCCGTCCGTATCACGCCCTGTTTATGCACAACATGCTCATTCGCCCTACTCGAGAGCAATTGGCTGATTTCGGCGAACCCGATGCTGTCATTTTTAACGCCGGCGAGTTTCCTGCCAACCGACATACCACGGGCATGTCGTCAAAAACGAGTGTCGATCTGTCACTGGAGAGCCGGAAGATGGTCATCCTGGGAACGGAATACGCCGGGGAAATGAAAAAGGGCGTATTCACCTTGATGAACTACTTTATGCCCAAGCAGGACGTGCTGTCGATGCACTGCTCGGCCACGCTCGATGCCAAGTCTGGGCGAAGTTCTGTTCTATTTGGACTCTCAGGGACGGGTAAAACAACCCTATCTGCCGATCCCAAACGCGAGCTCATTGGAGACGATGAACACTGCTGGACCGATGACGGGATTTTCAACATCGAAGGGGGATGTTATGCGAAAGCCATCTTTCTCGATCCGAAATCGGAGCCGGAAATCTTTGATGCATTGCGGTTCGGCTCGGTGTTGGAAAACGTTGCGTATGACGAAGAAACGCGAGAGGTCGATTTCACAAATTCGAAGATCACGCAAAACACGCGTGGTGCTTACCCAATTGAGTTTATGCGTAGCGCCCACGTCCCTTGCATGGCGGATCATCCTCGTGACGTCATCTTTCTCACATGCGATGCGTTCGGCGTTCTTCCGCCAGTCAGCAAGTTAAGCCCGGCCCAGGCCATGTATCACTTCATCAGTGGCTATACCGCCAAGGTGGCTGGCACAGAAGTCGGAATTACCGAACCACAGGCGACCTTCTCACCCTGTTTTGGAGGGCCGTTTATCGTGTGGCATCCCGGTAAGTATGCCGAATTGCTTTCCCAGCGCATCAATAAGCACAACGCGAAAGTCTGGCTGATCAACACCGGCTGGAGCGGCGGGGGACACGGGATCGGTCAGCGAATTAAACTGGCTCATACACGGGCCATTCTCGATGCAATTCACGAAGGCCTCCTCTCCGACGCTCCCACCGAAACAGAGCCATTTTTTGGACTGAACATGGTTACGGAATGCCCGAGTGTGCCCAAAGAGCTTCTCATCCCGAGGAATACTTGGAGTAACGCCGCCGAGTACGACGAGACCGCTCGCAAATTAGCAGGACTGTTCCAGAAGAACTTTATCTCCTACTCCGATGGTGTCAGCCAAGAGATTCGGGACGCTGGTGCGA
>JANQRQ010000082.1 GCA_028284485.1 Planctomycetaceae bacterium
GGAAATGCACCTCGGGCGCCCACAAATGCCAATGCGTGCGGTCTTCTCCTTGGAAACTCTCCGGAAGCTTCTGAGCCCAGTAACCATCGAGCAGAGAGAACGGCGTGCCCAAATACTCCCAGTTGATTAAGTCGTCGCTGCGCCACAGTTGCACGTGGTATCCCACGATGCTTTCGTCTCCAAGTCCGGTGTTGTAGGGATCGGCTGCTTCGCGGGGATCGCCAGGATTGGGCGTCGTTCCGGTGAGGTAATAGCGATCGTCAGGCCCCAACATGATATAGGGATCGCGAATCCAACCGCCCTTGATATGAAGCGCCCGGTCGTGCGACTTGAGACCGGCGGCGATCTCGGCTTCGGCCATCGCCGGTTTCGGCTGTCGGGTGACGGCCTGTTGATTCGATGGCTTGGCAATCGAATCATTGGGCGATGCACTCGAATTGGTCAGAACTGCGAGGGCGAAAACGGCAAACAGTTTAGCAAAACGAAGAAAGTTGATTCTCATGAGATGTCTCTTGATGCCGATTGCGCAGTTAGCTCGCGGAATTCAATTGGAACGCCAATTATCTGCCCTAACGCGGACGTCATCAATGAGCGTGAACGTCTGCCGATTGAGATCTGTGTCGCTTTGCCGATTTACCGCTGCATATTACCGACATACCGGTTGTAAGTTGATCAACTCGTCGCTGCTCAATATCGAAGCTGCACGTCCGGTCCGCTATTTTGCTTGGCGATCCTTCGGCCAAGGGAGAACGTTGGCGGCGGTGGCCCAGTTTGTCCATTTGGCTTTGAGCTCGGCGACTTTGTCCGGCATGCGAGAAGCCACGTCGTTCGTTTCTGTGCGTACCGTGGAAAGATCATACAGTTCCCACGAATCAGGTTTCGTCGCATTAAGCGTCACCAGTTTCCAACGGCCATCGCGAATCGCGGCATGGGATTCATGTTCCCAAAACAGGGTCCGATCAACGGTCACGTCAGGTTGGCGCAAGGTCGGCAGTAAGCTAAGCCCCTTTGCCGGTTTGATGTCTCGTCCCGCAAACGATGATGGGTAACTCGCCCGACCGACTTCGCAGCATGTCGCCATGATGTCGACAACATGGCCGGGTTGACGAGTGAGCGCGCCCGTAGAGTGGATCGTGTTCGGCCAATGTGCGATCAGTGGTGTGGCAATACCCCCTTCGTGGACCCAACGCTTGTGCTTGCGAAACGGCGTGTTGGACGCATTCGACCAGGCTTGCCCCGTGCTGCTTGATCTGGCAGATTCGTTCCGCCAATCCTGAAAATTTGCGATCTTGTTGTCTTCCCATTTCCAGCCGAACTGTCCACCCTCGGCACAACAACCGTTATCGGAAAGAAAGAACACAAGCGTGTTTTCCAGCGCATCAAGCTGTTTGAGCTTTGCAACGATGCGACCGATGTTCTGATCCATACGCTCGATTTGAGCGGCATAGATTTCTCGGCGAAACTCAAGTTCCCGCTGATCGACTGCGGAAATAGAATCCCAAGTGGGACATTCGTTGGGGGACAGCTGAGTTTTGGCGCTGACGATCCCCAATTCCTTCATGCGCGATAGCTTGATTTCACGCAGCTTGTCCCATCCGCTTGCGTATTTCCCTTTGAAATTCGCAACGTTTTCGTCGGGTGCTTCGAGTGGCCAATGCGGCGAATTGTAAGCCGTGTATAAAAAAAAGGGCTTGTCGAGCTGGGCCGCTTCGTCAAGAAACTTCAGCGACCAATCGGTGAAGACGTCGGTCGTGTACCATTCCTGATCAGGATGCAGTGTGTTCTGCGGATCGGCGGTCGGAGGGATGACCAATTCACCGTTGTGGAACACAGGGCAGCCACGAAGAACTTTGAAATAGCTGTCGACGTGAATGTGAATACCGTAGAAGCGACTGTAACCGCGGTCTGTCGGCCATTGCCCGGGTTGGTGACCGACGTGCCATTTGCCGGTCATCATCGTGTGATATCCGGCGTCGCCCAGCACCTCGGCGATCGTGACGCATTGGTCGTTCAAGTAGCCCAAATATCCAACGCCTTTATTGTTGTATACCATGTGGCCCACGCCCGCCTCGTGCGGGTAAAGACCGGTCATCAGAGACGCCCGCGTCGGGCAACAACGACCGGTGTTATAGAACTGCGTGAACCGCACACCGTCGGCGGCAAGCGCGTCGATATTCGGCGTCGGTATCTCTCCGCCATAGCAGCCGATATCAGAGAACCCCATATCGTCTGCCATAATCAACACGATGTTGGGGCGATCTTCGTCTGCGACCGCCGGCAGTGTTGCTGATAGAAAAGTCGCGACCAAGGGAATCACATTGTGCATCCGAAGCAGATTCATTCCATAGGACTTTCTGCTGAACTAGTTTTGTGCCTTTTTGTTTTCAAACGGCCAGGGTTGCACGCCGACCCGTTCGGACCAGGCATGCCATTTCGCAACAAGCTCATTCAGTTTGTCAGGCCGCCGCGTTGCTAGATCGTTAAGTTCCGTGCGGTCCGCTTGCATGTCGTACAACTCCCATTCGGTGGGTTGATCTTTGCGATAGGCCGACACAATCTTCCAGCGACCGTCGCGCAAAGCCAAATTGCCGTGATGTTCAAAGCCAAGGGGCGCTGAACGCTGCAACTGTTCTCCAGCCAAGGCAGGCAGCAGACTGATGCCTTCGAGTGGGTGGATCTTTTCGCCATTGACGGTATCGGGATATCTCGCGCCGGTTGCATCGATGACGGTGGCCATCACGTCGATCAGGTGAGCTGGATCGTGGATCAATTCGCTTTGCCTCTCGTCAGCGATCCCGGCCGGCCAATGCACGATGAAAGGCGTGCCGATTCCTCCTTCGAATCCATCGTGCTTGTAACCACGAAACGGCGTGTTGGAAACGTTGGCCCAGCCGAGGCCGTACGCAACGAATGTATCTTCGGCCCCGGGCATTGTCTCCGGGCCGGTGCGGACCCATCGACCGTCGCGTGTTTGCATGGGCGGCCAGATTTTCGTTTGTAAGTCGTCCGATCGGAACGGTTGAAAGTCAAAATCCGCGCGCTTGTCAGCGTTGGATCTGCGGCCATACCCTTCGGCACAGCCGCCGTTATCTTGCAGATAGACAATAATCGTGTTTTCGAGTTTTCCTTGTTTCTCAATTTGACGAACAATGCGGCCAATTCCCTGATCCATACGGTCGATCATGGCGGCATAGACCTCCATGCAGCGGATTTCCCACTCGTGGTGGGGAGTTTGCCCCCAGTCTCGCGCAGCGGGGGAGATGGGCCAGCCCGATTCAATGACACCCAGCGCCCGAGCATTCTCATACCGGGATTCTCGAATCGGGGTATAGCCGCCGTCGTACATCCCTTGGTATTTTTCGATTTCCTTTTCGAGAGCATGCATGGGCCAATGGGCGCAGGTGTACGCGACATAAAGGAAGAACGGCGCATCGGCGTGGTCTTGAGTATGATCGCGCAGGTAGTTCACCGCGTTATCGCTGATGGCATCGGTGTAGTAGAAAGTTTCCGGTTGATACTCGGTATCGTTTTCCGGCGTGATGTATTTGTTGTTTCGACAGAGAGTCGCCGGGTCGAAGAAACTGCCTGCACCCGTGATCGTGCCATAGAATCGGTCAAACCCACGCTGTAATGGCCAATTGTGATTGGAAGCATTCGGACCGGTGTGTCGGGTGACATGCCATTTCCCCGACATGTAGTTGCGATAGCCTGAGGGACGTAGTGCTTCGGCAATTGTCACGCAGTGATTGTTAAGGTCTCCCCGGTAGGCGTCCCAACCGCGATCGCCGGTCATCAAACCGATGCCGGTCTGGTGCGAATACAATCCCGTCAACAATGCTGCCCGCGTCGGGCAGCATCGCGACGTGTTATAGAATTGCGTAAACCGAACTCCGTTGGCGGCGAGGTTATCGAGTGTCGGGGTTTCAATCTCTCCGCCGTAGCAGCCGATATCAGAAAACCCCATATCATCGGCCATGATCAAGACGACGTTAGGCGGAGTGACTTCCGCTGCGTGGCAATCCATCGTGCGGTCGACGGTAAAAAGAATGCCAATCACCAGATACCACGCCGTGCGAGCATTTTTCGTCATGATCTGAGTGGCTTTCGTATTCGAAACTGCGGTCACGGTCGATGGCCAAAAATGAACTAGTTTTGCTTCTTAGGCAGGCCGTTCGGTGAAACGCCACACCTTTGTGCCCACTCCATCCACAACGCAGATAGCTCTGCGGCCTTTTGTGGACGCGTGGCGGCTAGGTCATTTTGTTCGGTACGGTCCTGCGGCAGGTTGTAAAGTTCCCAGGCCCCTTTTCCGCCAAGCCGTACAAGTTTCCAATCGCCCTGACGAACGGCGGCGTTCCCCTCGTGCTCCCAGAACAGCGGGCCGCGATTCACAGACTTGTCGGCGAAGATTGGCGACAGGCTGGTCCCTTCCATCGGCTGGATCGTATGACCGTTGTGTGTACGGGGATAGTCAGCCCCGGTCAGGTCGACGATTGTCGCCATGATGTCGATTAAATGCGCAGGCTGCCGGCGGTATTCACCCCGAGCAGAGATGCCATTTGGCCAATGAGCAATCAGGGGCGTACCGATGCCGCCTTCGTGATTGTAATGTTTGAACTTGCGGAACGGTGTATCCTGCATCCAAGCCCAGGACATTCCGCAATACCAGTCGGAATCAGCCTGGGTTGGATCGCCGTCGGTCCGCCCTTCCGGGCCGCTTTCGGCGCATCCGCCGTTGTCGCTCATGAACAGTATCAACGTGTTGTCGAGTTGCTGGCGCTCTTCGAGCGCGGCCACCAGTCGTCCGACGGATTGGTCCATGAGGTAAACACAGGCAGCGTACGCGGCCATCATATGATCGAACCGGTCTCGCTGTTCATCGGTAAGGCTGTCCCATGCGGCCACTTTTTCGGGTCGATCGGCTTTCTTCCAATCCGGGTCGATCAATCCCATTGCCAATTGACGCTCATGCCGACGTTGCGACAGGACATCCCAGCCATCGAGGTACTTGCCACGAAACATGGCAATATCTTCGGCAGTCGCCTGCAACGGGAAATGGGGCGCGTTGTGAGCCAGGTAGAGCAGAAACGGCTTATCCATTTCGATGGCTTCGTCGATGAACTTGATTCCGTAATCGGTCCAGGCATCCGTTGCGTACCAACCATCGGGAAGAGGATTCTCCATCGAGGCGACGACATCGTCGTTGAGGACGATGGAACGGCCCTTTCGGACCTGCATCATGTAGCCGCCCCCCTGCGGACAACCGTAAAAGCGATCGAATCCTCTCGCGTGGGGCCACATCCTGGTTTCATTGCCACCCACGTGCCATTTGCCGGTCATCGTCGACAAGTAGCCGGCACTTCGGGCGACATCGCCGATCGTGACGCAATCGTCTGTGAGATATCCCTGGTAGCTGGGAATACCGTAATCGCCCGTCATATGTCCGACGCCCGCCTGGTGGGAGTACAGTCCGGTTAGCAGGGTGGCCCGTGTCGGGCAACAGCGACCCGTGTTATAGAACTGGGTGAATCGCAGACCGCCGGCGGCCAGTCGATCGATATGGGGCGTGGGAATCTCGCCGCCATAGCAACCGATATCCGAGAAACCCATGTCGTCTACCAGAATGACGACGATGTTGGGGCGAGACGTTGTCGATTGCGAGTTCTGCGCATTGGCCGATTCTGCAACATGGATTAACAGTGCCACGGCCATGGCACAAAACTGCCAACGGAAATGGTTGTGGATAATCATTGCTCGGTTCGATCCTTAGGGTGCAGCTGATTCGGCAGTCGAAAGACGGTTCGACTGGAGATGATAAAGTTGTGGCATTTCGATGCTCTCTCAGTATATTTGCTGTTGTGCACAATATGAAACAAGTTCACCTGTTTCTTAGCGTATCATTTCCGCCGTGATGTCGCATACGCCCATTCGACTGCCAGCGATTCCGGCTTAGGGTGTCAAGGATCGAGGAAGCTGCCGTGATGACTCCTGCTCGAAATCGAAACTTTCTCAAGAGGTACAGTGAACTACGGATGTGCATGGCATTCGTAATCGTCGCAATTTTTGGCTCGAGCAGTGCGGTAGGTGCCGACCCTGCCAGCCCAACAACGACTCAGCTGAATCCCCCGCAGGGACGATCTGGCTCTCGACCTTCCAACGGTGCTTATAAGCTAAGGATCTCGCCACACTGGAACGAGGCCGGCACACATTTTTGGTACCGCAACGACCTGCCGGGCGGAACTCATAAGTTTATTCTTGTGGATGCCGAAGCGGGCGATCGTCGTCAGGCTTTCGACCATGCCAAGCTCGCGAAGTCACTGAATGCCGCCGGTGTCTCTGAGGCATCTGCCGAAAGATTGCCCATTCGTGAATTGCAATTTGATGTCGCGCAGCAACAAGTCAACTTCATCACAGGCGATGAGAGGTGGGACTGTGATTTAAAGACGTACGAGTTGACCAAACGCGAGGAGGCGTCGCAAGACGATGATGATAAAGGTACTGCAAAAGTCATCGATCGCGGTCCGTTCCGTAGTGCAACAACCGGTCCCGAGACGAACCTGACTTTTGTCAATAAGACGAATGTGATTGTCGAATTGTTCTGGATCGATCCTGAGGGCCGACCACGCAGTTACGGCACACTGCCGGCAGGGGAGCAGCGCGAGCAACACACCTACGCCGGTCACGTGTGGTCGATTATGGATGAGCAGAGAAATTTCTACGGAGCGTTTCGTGCCGACGAGAATGCGTTGACGGCGGTTATTTCTGAAAAACAGCGGCGCCCTTCGTTTCGGGGAAGGGGTGGCAGAGGTCGCAACGGCGACGCTCGCTCTCCAAATGGGCAATGGCGGGCATTCATTAGGCAGGGCAACATCTATCTGCAATTGGAAGATGGCGAATCCGATGAGATTCCACTCAGTAGCGACGGAACCGAGGAGATTGGCTACGACCAGTTGAGTTGGTCCCCCGATTCGAAAAAGCTGGCCGCTTTTCGCGTGACGCGCGGCGACCAAAAAGAAGTTTACACGGTCGAGTCGTCGCCGACCGATGGAGGACGGGCAAAACTTCACACCCGGGCCTATGCGTTGCCCGGAGATGCCATGACGAAATACGAATTGTATTTGATCGACGTCGAACAGCGTGAACTGGTCAAAGCGGATGTCGATCCGATCGACTTTGGTCGCCCTCGAGTTCGGTGGCACGATGCGAACACGTTGACGTATGAGAAAACCGATCGGGGACACCAACGCTTTCGGCTGATCCATCTCAACGTGGAAACCGGCGAGTCACGCGACATCATCGACGAGAAATCGGAAACGTTTGTCTGGTCGTACCACGGTCCGGACGTACCGAGACTCAGCTACTTAAGCGAGACGGACGAACTGATCTATTCATCCGAACGAGATGGTTGGAGGCACTTGTATCTTGTAAATCGGAATGCTGACGTTCCGATGCAGCAGATCACCCGAGGCAAATGGATTGTCCGCGATATCGAGTTTATCGACGAGCAGAATCGGCAGATCTGCTTCGCAGCCAGTGGAATGAACGCCAATCAAGACCCCTATTTTCAACATTACTATCGCATCAACTTTGACGGCACCGGCCTCGTTACTTTGACGAAGGGGAACGGCGATCATTCTGTCGAGTTTTCCCCTGACCGGCGGTTTCTGGTGGATACCCGGTCGAGGATCGATGCGGCACCCGTGCACACGTTGCGGCGAGCTGACGATGGGGAACTTGTCTGCCGACTGGAACGCTCTGACATCAGCGAGCTGATTGACCGTGGATGGCGGGCTCCTGAAGTTTTTTCTGCAAAAGGTCGTGACGGCGAAACGGACATTTGGGGATTCATTTGCTATCCGACTGATTATGATCCGGAGAAGAAATACCCCATTCTCGAGCATATCTATGCGGGTCCTCACGATTCGCATGTACCCAAATCTTTCAGGCCATTGGACTGGTATCAATCGATGACCGATGCCGGATTCTTCGTTGTGAAGATCGACGGGATGGGAACGGCCAATCGATCGAAGGCGTTTCACGATGTTTGCTGGCATAACCTGAAGGACGCCGGCCTGCCCGATCGAATTCTGTGGGTCAAAGCGGCAGCCGAAATGGTCCCCGCCATGGATACGACCCGTGTCGGAATCTACGGAACTTCAGCCGGTGGTCAAAACGCGGCGGGTGCTGTGCTGTTTCATCCAGAGTTCTATAAGGTGGCCGTGGCCGCGTGCGGTTGCCACGACAATCGCATGGATAAGGCGTCGTGGAACGAGCAATGGATGGGATACCCCGTGGGTCCGCATTTTGCTGCCAGTTCAAACATCGATAACGCTCATCGGCTGCAAGGACAGCTGCTACTTATCGTCGGCGAGTTGGACAGCAACGTTCCTCCCGAATCGACGTTTCGTTTCGTCGATGCACTGATCAAGGCGGATAAGGACTTCGAATTGCTGGTCATCCCAGGTGCCGGTCATACCAGCGGCGGCACGTACGGAGCTAGGAAGACGCGGGAGTTCTTTATGAGGCATCTGCAAGACAACGCCTTGCCGAATCACAATGCCGCGGCCGGTAATCTGTCGACAGCTGCCGGCGGCCGGTAGTCACTAATTGTTGTGGTTGTTCCTGTGACCAGCAGATGACTCGCGTATGGCGCAGGTGCACCGGCGATTCTTGCCGGTTACCACTTCGGAGTGAATCAACTGTACCGGTTGCGCCGATAATTCCGATTAAGGCAACTTTTCGGGCCTTGCGGCACACGCTGCGCCCGTGGTTCGACCAGGTTTATTACTTGCGGCACATGCGCAACTTGTTGCTAAACATTGTGTTGACGTTCAACGTGCTGCTTTTTGCAGGACCGGCAGTCAGCGTGCGCGCACAGGCGCCGGCCGAGTCAGATGACGTGTCAGGCAGCGTGACGATTTCCTTTGTCGGCAACGAAACGGATCGTCGAGCGGAACCTGAGAAAGATCACGAAACGCGGATTGAGCAACTCGAATCGGAGATCGACCAATTACGTTCCCAGTTGTCGACAATTATTGAGCAGACCGTCGAGCCGGCCGACTTTCAGCAGCTGGACTCGTCCGAAAACGTCAATGCGATCGAGCAGACAAGTTCGTATAGCACGGCATTGCAGGCTCCTTGCCAGTGGTGCCCACAAACCATGTTCAGCCGGACAGATGAATATCCCACCGTGCACTGGTCGGGATTCTTGCAACTTGACATCGGCTGGGTCACGCAGGATGACACAACTTCGCAAGCGGTCGGTTCGCTATCGTCGTCCACAGGGTTGCGCCGCGTGCGCCTGCGCATGCAAGGCAATGTTCGCGAGCAGACGAAATATGTTGTCGACCTCGACTTTGCCGCCGCTGGTCATCCCAGTTTTCGAGATGTCGCCTTGGAATTCAACGACGTCCCTGTCGTCCAGAATCTGCAGATGGGATTCTTTCGGCAGCCGTTTGGTATGGACGCCATGACCAGTGGCCGCGAGCTGGTCTTTCTCGAGCGTTCGGCAGCGTTTTCGTTGACTCCATTCCGTCAAACGGGGATCAGTGCATTTGGCCAATCAGAAGATGAGCGCGGCTCGTACAACATTTCCGCATACCGGTTCCCGACTGATGAGTTCGGTGTGAGTATGGGGGGCAGCGGAGGCTGGGCGTTTGCCGGTCGAGTGACACGGTTATTGATGTACCGCGATAACGGCAGAAAACTGATTCACATTGGCGGCGGTTACAGCTTTGGCGACCCGGCCAACAATACGATTCAGTACGATGTTCAGCCGAGCTTTTTTTCGACGGACCCAGGCCGCGAAGCCGAAGATGAAAGCTTCAACATCGTGAGCACAGGACCGATTTCGACGAATACGTATTCGTTATTCAACTTGGAACTGGCCGCAGCAAACGGGCCATTCCGTATGCAGTCGGAGGCGAGATGGTCTTCGGTAAGCCAAAGGGGAGGCCCGCATTTGCTCTTTCCTGCCGCCTATGCCCAAATGAGCTATGTCTTTACGGGCGAGAGTCACCCTTACGATCGCCTGGAGGGAATCTTTCACCGCGTGATTCCTGATTGTCCGTTTTCCGTTTCTCACGACGGCGGTGGTGCTGTCGAGGCAGGCGTCCGGTGGGCGTACATCAATCTCAACGATAAGAACATCGTCGGGGGATCGCTAAACTCGATCGGATTCATCCTCAATTGGTATTTGCACCGGTATTCGAAGTTTCAGTTTGAAACAGACTTTCCGATTCTGAACGATCCGGAATTCGGACAGGGACATTCGATTGTGTGGAGCATCCGTTCGCAAATTGAGTTTTGACCAACAATACAAAACTCAGGAATATCGCCGGCGAATTCGGAACAACCGGGAAGCGCTATTGGCGCTCAGCGTATTCGCTTGAAGCGAATTGCTGATGGACGCTATCCGGCTTTGCGGCGAGTCGTGGCATGCTGTGGAAACGGCCCGACACGGCCGGCTGCACTGCCGTCCCATGCATGGTTCGCGACGCTTTGCAGCACTTGGTCCGCTACCCGCATGGCCTGAAGAGCCTCTGTGCCGCCGACAAGTGGTTGACGACCTTCGAGCACGCAAACTGCGAAACTCTCAAGTTCGGCCGTCAATGCATCTGCATCGGAAACCTCGTGGGTCTCGACACCAATGAAATCTCCAAACACATTCTGTTTCAGTTCTTCCAATCGGCCTGGAGTTTCTCTGGCCAATTGCACTGGCGACGTTCCGAACAACAGAGTGTTTGAAGGTGCATACGTTATCACCTCGCGTGATGCGAGGTCGGCGATGACACAGCCGGAGGCTGACCAGATTTGCATCGCGCGTTTGGCCACGGGGCACAATCGGCTGGCTGTGAGGTCGGCAATACAACCATTGGCAAATGTCAGCCGAGCCTGGACCGTATCTTCGTTCGTTCCCATCAGCCCGAACCCGAACGCCTGTACGTCGGTGACCGGCGCAGCGGCCAGGTGCTGGACCAGTTCCAAGTCATGGATCATTAAATCATGAACCACGCCGATATCCGTGGAACGAAACGTAAATGGACTAACACGTTCGGCACGGATGTACTTTGGCGATTCGCATTGGTCGGCAGCAACCTCGAATGCCGGATTGAATCGCTCCACATGCCCGACTTGGAGAATGACCTCCTGTCGATCGGCCAAGTCGACGAGTTTTTCCGCCTCTTCAAGTCCGGCGGCGATTGGCTTTTCAACAAATACGGGAATGCCTCGGCCTAAGAATTGGGAGACAACTTCGTAGTGGGCAAAAGTCGGGACCGCGACGACCACTGCATCGATATCGATGCGTTCGAGTAAATCGCGATAATCGCCGACCCAATCGGCTTTGTATTGCTCGGCCATCGCGCGGCCGACATCGGCATTGATTTCGGCCACTGCAACCAAACGCGTTTGCTCGAGCGTCGAGATGATGCGGGCATGATGGCGTCCTAACGCACCGACCCCGACGACCGCTGTTCGCAGCTGTTTCATGCGGCTTTCCGTTGTGAAGATTCCGGCGACTCAGGCGGAGCGGTTGTTCGAGCAGTTTCTCGGCCGCGACCCAATCGACCTTCGTTTTGCTTCTCGACAAACTTCAACAGCAGCGATAGCTCATAGGGAAAGACCGGTCCTAGTTCCTGAACAAGAGTCTCTCGGACGAGATCGACCTTGTAGTGCTCTCGGTACAACAAGCGATGGGCACGTTTGATCACCTGGATGGTCGACTCCGAGATACCGGCTCGCCGCATGCCAACGAGGTTGACGGTCTTGACCTTTGTTCGGTCTTTGCCCGAGGCGAGCATATACGGCGGCACATCGTTCGGTACGCGGCAGCCCCCGCTGACAAATGCCAGAGTGCCGATCGTCGAGAAGTGGTGGACTACAGAGTTCCCGGAAACGATCGCGCCGTCTTGAATGTGGACATGCCCGCCCAACAGCACACCGTTGACGAGAATGGTGTTGTTAAAGATTCGGCAGTTGTGGGCGACGTGGCTATTCGCCATCAACATGTTTCGATTGCCAATCAGCGTGACATGGTCTTCCTTTTCCGCTCCGCGATTGACTGTTACGCCTTCGCGGAAGATGTTGTCGTCGCCGATTTCCAGTCGAGTCGTTTCTGCGTCGCGGTAGCTGATATCTTGGGGTTCGGCTCCGATAACGCAACCGGGAAGAAATCGGTTTCGGGCACCAATTTTGGTGCGGCTTACGATGGCAACGTGGCTATCAAGCACGGTCTCGTCGCCAATTTCCGCGTCGGGGCCGACAACGCAAAATGGTCCAATTTGAACGTTGGCTCCGAGCTTGGCCGAAGGGGCGACCTGCGACAAACTCGAGATTTCGGTTGGCATTAAGACTTCCTTGTCGTTGACAGGCGTTCGATTATCAACCGGCGTTGCTATCCATTGCGTTTGCCGGTTGAAGGTTTGCAAATTGCAGACGACGAACGAATTCTTGGTTCAGACTGTGTCCCGATTTGTAAGCATCGATGAATCCGTAAACGTCACAGCCGATCAGCGCCAGATCGCCTAAACAGTCAAGGACCTTGTGGCGGACGCATTCATCGGGCGCCCGAAGCTGGTTGCCAATGACACCCTGTGGGCCGATGACCAGAATATCCTTTTCGGTGACACGCTGCCCGTAACCGCAACTGCGCAATTGTTGGATCTCGGATTCCAAAACAAAGGTCCGAGCAAAGGCGAGCTGCTCTCGAAACGAGTCGGGATGAATCGGTACAACAATTTTCTGCGCCGGAATCGGCGAGCGGAGCCCATAGTCCAAATGGTATCCGATGGCGAGCATCGGTTGCGCCAACGGTCGCGCAACGATTTCGCTTTCACCCTGGGACGCGGTAATCTGCACACCGTTTCTCAATACGAGCACCGATCGCAGCGCATCTTGTGGAACGACTCCCGCTTCGTCGATGCAATCGAGAATTGGCGCACTGGAACCGTCAAACCCAGGGACTTCCGGACTGTCTAACTCGACGAGGCAGTTGTCGATCTGCAACCCGGCAAAACAGGCCATCACATGCTCGACCATTTCCACCGAGGCACCTTGATGAGAAAGAACCGTCCGTCGGTGACTTTTTACGGCATACTCGACAAGCGCGGGAATGCTAGGGGAATCCGGCAGATCGACGCGCCTAAAGACAATTCCGTGGTCGGGTGGCGCGGGCACAAAGCGAAGTGTCGCATCCGATCCGGTAAACATGCCGAATCCGCTGATCTCGGCTGTTTTCCCGATCGTTTGTTGTGCACGCATTGGAATCACGGAAGTATCCTCGGAGACGTTACGGCGAAGCGCTCGACTATTGGTTGCGTGTGCCGGTTGGGGATCCGCCGGCACCTGGATTTGTGGCAGATCTCCGAAGCGAAGCGTCATATTGGCCGTTCAGATACTCGATCACTGCCGTGGTGATGTCATCTTCCGAGCGATGAAAGATGACCTGCTTTGCGAGGCCTTGCAAAAGCTCCTCGGGATTCTCAGTTTCCAACCCATTGTTGTTGAAGCGGAGAATCAAGGTGTAGCCGAAGTGGTCGGCGAACTTGCCAACAACGCTTTGAATCTCCAGGTACACGGTGCGATAAATCTGGGCCTCTTTGCGCATTTGCTCACGCTGCTGCGCGCGTCCAAACGCTTGTAGCTCGGCATTTAGCGAGACGAGGGACTTTTCGCGTTCGGTGAACTCCGCAGTCCCCTGCTTGAGTTCCTTCAGTTCTTCCTGCAGTCGTTGAATCTGAAGGACCTTCTGTTGGCCCTCTTCTTGAATGCGAGTCGCGTCGTCGCGAAGACTCTCGCGCAGGACCTCAAACTTCTTATACTTCTTGAATACTTCGGCCATATCGATCAGGCCGATTTTTGTCCTTGATCCGCTGCTCGACGCCGCGGGACTTTGAGAGAGCGCTGTATTCGAACTTGCAAAGACAACGGCCAGCACAACGGGTAATACGAAAGCTCTTTTCACGGCGTGCACTCCTTTGCTTTGCCGGCAACCAGATCAGAATTTCGATTGACGCTCGAAAAACCAATTCAGACGACGACAATCCGCTTGGGCCGAGGCAGCGACAGCGATTCCTGCTGAGCCGAGTTCCTCTCGCCCTGTTACGAGATCCCCGATCGTCCGAAGGGTAAACTTGACATGTTTTTTCGCTTCCCGCGCATGGAAGCGGAGCGTATTTTGCATACCACGCCAATCTCGTCAATACGAGACGAATGGCAGCGCTTTCTGGCGTGATAAACGGGGGAGCTCGGCATACCGTTTTCCTCGAAAAAACCAGTGAATTTGATCGGTTTCATGCAGTGTTCTTGTGTGCACTCCTTCTTTTTTCCCGTTAGGCTGCCTATCGTACCCTATGGGAATTCGTTCCATCCCAAAAACTCCTGATTTGGGGCATGAGGCCGATCAGCAGCCTGCGAAAACTCTCCGGGCTGAAGAATTCTGCTTCATAGGTCACCGAAAAACCGTCAATTAGGGAGACGCAAGCGCCGTGAAATCGACTCGAATCATCTTCTGTCTGGCGGCAAATCTGATTGTTACCTTGGGTTGCTCGCGTTCCGAGCCGGTGGAAGAAATCTCCGTCGATATTTCGAGCGGCGGAAACTTCGAAAAACTCTCTGATCCGGAAATCGGTGCCGACGACTGGCCCTGGTGGCGCGGTGCTCAGTCGCTCGGTACCGCTCCCGACCAGTCGGTGCCAACGACTTGGAGCGCAACGGAAAACGTCTTGTGGAGCGTACCCGTTCCGGGGCGTGGCCATTCCTCTCCGACTGTCGTTCGAGACAAGATTCTTCTTTCCACGGCTGATGACAACCAAGAAATTCAATCGGTTGTCTGTTTTGATCGCTCGACAGGAGACCAACTTTGGAAAACGGACGTTCATCGCGGAGGATTCCCCAGCGCGTCGCAAATGCACGCGGAAGCTTCTCACGCGTCGGCAACAGTCGCCTCGGATGGCGAGCGTCTTTTTGCAGCATTCCTGAACGACAATGCCGTGTTCGTTACCGCATTGGATCTGGAAGGAGGCCGGTTGTGGCAAACGGAAGTCGGATCATTCACACCGAAGTTTGGATACTCCGCCTCACCAGCGATTTATCAATCGTTCGTGATCATTGCCGCCGACGATTTTGATGGCGGATTTATCGCTGCGGTTCATCGCAATTCCGGAGAAATCGTTTGGCGAAAGCGCAGGCCAGCGGGCGCTAACTATGCCTCACCGGTCGTGGCTTCTGTCGGTGGTCGCGAACAAATTCTCATATGCGGTTGCGAAGAAGTGACCAGCTACAATCCCGATACGGGTGACGAGCTGTGGTCCTGTTCCGGCACAACGGAGGGATGCGTGGGTACGATGGTTTTTCAAAACGACCTGGTATTCGCGAGCGGTGGATATCCCGGTAGCGAAACGATGTGCATCAAAGCGGACGGTTCAGCTGAGGTCATTTGGAGAAACGACGAGAAATCCTATGTGCCTTCATTGCTGCTTCACCAGAACAATTTGTTTATGGTCAATGGCGAAGGTCGTGCTTACTGTTGGCAGGCGGACACCGGAGCGCAGCTTTGGCGAGGTCGGGTGGGTGGCCGATTTCGGTCATCCCCCGTGCTAGCGGGTGATCATATTTATGCAGTCGATATGGGTGGCAAGTGTACTGTATTCAAGGCGACTGGTCAGAAATTCGAAGTGGCTGCTCGCAATCAGTTGGGAGACGAAGCGTTCGCAACACCCACATTTTGCGGCAACCAGATCTTTCTCCGCGTTGCAAGCCATGCTTCGGGGAACCGGCAAGAGACGCTGTACTGCATTTCCGAGTAACGGATTGATTCGGCAACTGGCGAACGACCCGATTCCATTGGGCCTCGCCGATTGCTGAAAACATTGTGCAGAAGCGGTTGCTTTCAATTCGCATTCGCACAATACGTTATCGTGGTCGAAACTCGAAATCCTCAATTCACGGATATTTGGCGTTTCATTCAACTTGCTCATTCGGGGGGCGGATGTCGACAGTCGGTTCGAATCACGAGCCACGGGCAGCCTATATTCATGTGCCGTTCTGCGCACATCGATGTGGGTATTGTGACTTTACGCTGGTTGCCGGCAGGGATGATCTTATCGAAGATTACTTGCAGGCGATGGCGATGCAATTGGCGACTCTCGGCCATCCCCGTTCGGTCGAAACATTGTTCATCGGTGGAGGCACACCGACGCATTTGTCGCACGACCAGCTCAATGATTTGATCGTGATGCTACGCGAATGGTTTCTGCTAGTGGACGACTACGAGTTTAGTATCGAGGCGAATCCTTACGATTTGGACGATGCCAAGATCGATCTGCTGAGTCAACTGGGAGTCAACCGTGTGAGCTTAGGGGCTCAGTCATTCGATGCCGACGTGCTAAAAATTTTGGAGCGTGATCATACCGGCAAACAAATCGACGATGTCGTCAGCTATCTATCGCCTCGAATTCCCAACGTGTCGCTCGATTTGATATTTGGTGTTCCCGGGCAAACCACGGACTTGTGGAAGCAAACGCTCGGCCATGCGATCGATTTGAAACCCGCTCACATTTCAACTTATGGATTGACCTTTGAGAAGGGGACTTCGTTTTGGGGTCGCCAACTTAAGGGAGAGCTTTTGCCTCCTAGTGACGAGCGGCAGCGAACCATGTACGGCGACGCCATGGATCTGCTGGCCGATGCCAGATATGAACAATACGAGATCTCAAACTTTGCGCGACCCGGGTTTCGTTGCCGTCACAACGAAGTTTACTGGCGTGGGTTGCCTTACTTTGGTTTCGGTCCGGGAGCCGCCAGCTACATTGACCATCGACGCGAGTTGAATCACCGCAGCGTCACATCCTGGTTGAGGCGAGTACTCGAAGGGGAGTCGCCGCTAGGCGAAAGCGAACAGTTACCACCCGAAGACCGCGCACGTGAACTCATCATATTGGCGTTACGGCGCGTGCAAGGAATCGACCGGGAGCAATTCCGCAAATCGACAGGATTGCAACTTGACGACTTTGCGGGCACAACCGTTAGACGGCATGTCGATTCCGGCCTATTGGAAGACAATGGTCAGACCGTGCGGCTGACGAGAAGCGGCCGGTTTCTGGCCGACAGCGTGGTTGTCGACTTTCTTTGAGACCGTAGGCATCGCATGTTCGTGGTTGCGAGTGTGATCGACGGACGATCTGTTGTTATCAATCCACCGTGACCAGTAAGCCATGACATCGGCAAATCGAGCAATATGGTTCGGAAACTTCGATTTTGAGCACCAACTGCGTCATGCCACGTCCACCGTTCGGTCGGACAAACTGAAGCGAATCAATGAGGAGTTGTCATCGACGTTGGTCCTCGCGGCCCAGACCGATGACTATGTTGTTGTGCCGCAGAACATCGAACTGGGATTCTTCGAGACGCTGCGCAGCAGCGGGCTACCGCGCGTGACGCCGATTTCAGAGGATCAAAGCACGCCCGCTGATTTGCTACTACGTCCCTGGGGCTGGACGGCGAGCGCTCGCACGTGGGGCACCCAGAGTGGATGCCGGGTCGTCGCACCAGATCAGAATGCAGTCATCGCTGCCAATTCGCGAGAGTTCTCGTTTGAACTCGAACAGGAATGGGACATCGGTCCGCAAGGATCGGCTGAAATCCATTCGCTGTCGGAACTGTCGGCGCTGATCGACATGGCGCCAGCGAACGGTCGTGGCTGGCTCTTCAAGGCGGAATTTGGGATGTCTGGTCGTGAAAGTTTTCGCGTATCCAGATCGGGTGTCAATGAATTGGCCCATCGATGGGTGGATAAGCGACTACAGATTGACGGTAGGGTCTTCGTTGAACCTGTTCTCAATTGTGTGGAAGAGGTTGGAATGCAGTTCGACATCCCGCCGACCGGCGAAATCTCGTTTTTAGGAATCGCTCGTTTGGTAGCGGACGATCGCGGAACCTATCGTGCCAGTCGACCGCTGACAGACCAAGGTCAATTCGAAAAGTGGAATCGGGCGATCGAATTCGGTTCTCGAGCGGCACATTGCGCGCAGAGTCGCGGATACTTCGGACCCTTCGGAGTCGACGCGATGAGACACAGAACTGACGATGGTCAGGAATTCTTGCGCCCACTGCAGGATATCAACGCTCGTATGACGATGGGACGCTTGGCGTCGCGACTCCCGGAGTTTTGCGAACCGGGCGAACATTGTACGTGGGTCCATGTCCGTTGGTCGTCGGATACGTTGTCGGCAATCGATTGGTATACCCGACTTCAACAGAGCCTGCCCCAATCCATGCGAACCGTTCGCACATCTCCCTTCGAGATCGATTCCCAGCCAACGTCGCATGGCTCGATCGCCATTTTTGGCAAATCGCCGGAGGAACTCGATCGTGTCGAAACATCGATTTTCGCAGACGAGAATCCAGTTAGAGAA
>JANQRQ010000126.1 GCA_028284485.1 Planctomycetaceae bacterium
CGCGAACTGATCATTGGTGACCGCAAGACCGGTAAAACCGCGATCGCCATCGATACGATCATCAACCAAAAAGACAGCGATGTCATTTGTATTTATGTCGGCTGCGGACAGCGATCGGCCAGTGTTGCGGGTGTTGTCGAAGTGCTGCAGCAGAATGGCGCAATGGATTACACCATTGTGATTAGCGCTTCATCCAGCGATCCGGCACCTTTGCAGTACGTCGCGCCTTATGCCGGGGCGGCCATGGCCGAATACTTTATGTATCAAGGCAAGCATACCCTGGTGATTTACGACGACCTCTCGAAGCAGGCGGTTGCCTATCGACAGTTGTCGCTATTGATGCGACGTCCTCCCGGACGAGAAGCGTTTCCCGGGGACATTTTCTACTGCCACAGCCGCTTGCTCGAACGAGCTGCCAAGCTTAGCGACGAACTTGGCGGCGGCTCGATGACGGCGTTGCCGATCATTGAAACGCTCGAAGGTGAAGTGTCGGCTTATATTCCGACCAACGTGATTTCCATTACGGACGGTCAGATTTATCTCGAGCCGGACTTGTTCTTCGCCGGCGTTCGTCCGGCGATTAACGTCGGTATTAGCGTATCACGCGTCGGTGGTAACGCCCAAAACAAAGCGATGAAGAAGGTGGCCGGTAGTTTGCGGCTCGACTTGGCTGCGTTTCGTGAACTCGAAGCCTTCGCTCAATTGGGAACCGAGTTGGATAAAGCGACTCAGGCGCAGTTGGACCGAGGTTATCGCATGGTCGAATTGCTGAAGCAGCCGCAATACGAACCAATGCATGTCACCGATCAAGTCATCAGCATTTATGCTGGTACTCACGGATATTTCGACAGCGTTGAACCCAGCCAAGTGGCCTTCGCTGAGAAAGAGCTACAGCGGTTTATGCAGGAACAGAAGTCGGAGATTCGTGACAAGATCACGGAAACCGGCACATTGGACGATGAGACGGAAGAGGCACTGAAAGGGGCCTTGGAAGAGTTTCAGAAACAACTCGAATCAGCGCTGAATGAGCAAACAGAGGAAGCGGCTGCGACGACAGCTTAAGTCGGCGGCCCCGTGGCTGCTGAGCAGTGTTGCTTATTACAGCGAGATCGGCTTGGAACATTTCGGCGGAAGAATCTTCGATCAACGACTTGATTGATCGGACTTAGTTTCGGAAGAAGAGTTTGGTATGGCCAAAGCCCGCGCCATTGTTAAACGACTGAAAGCGGTCAAAAACATCCGCAAAATCACGCGGACCATGGAACTGATCGCAACGGCCCGCTTTAAGAAAGCGATGGACCGAGCGACCGAAGCCGCGGCGTATACACGCAAAATCTCCGAAATCGTTGCGGACCTGTCCCAAGCAAATCTGAGCATCAAGCATCCCTTGCTGCAGCAGCACGACTCTCAAGAATCGTCTTGCCTGTTAGTGCTGACGTCGAATCGCGGTTTGTGTGGCGGGTACAACTCGGGTGTTTTGCGGCATGCCATGGCGAGGATCGCAGAGGCACGCCAAGCGGACGAGAAACTCTCCCTCGAAGTTTCGGGGAAACGTGGCTTGGCGTTTCTGAAGTTTCAAGGAGAGTCGGTTGATCAGCAGTACACCCACTTTGAAGAAAAACCGACCTTCGAGGAGGTCGAAGAGTTGGCCGACCGCTACATCACCGACTACTGTGCCAATCGACTCGATCGGTTAGAGGTGGCGTACACGAAATTCGAGTCTTCGTCGCGGCAGACGGCTGTCCGGGAAACATTGTTACCGATCGGTGAACTCACTTCGGATGATCAGTCCGATGCGTCCGGCGAATCGGCGCCCGAACGGCAGGTCGACTACGAGTTTTTGCCCTCAGCCGAAGCCATTTTAGAAGAGATCGTTCCGGCGGCATTCAAGGCGCGGTTGTTTAAGTGCTTTCTCGATGCCGCTGTGAGCGAACAGATCGCACGGATGGTTGCGATGAAGGGGGCCACGGAAAACGCGGACGAAATGATTCGCACGCTGTCGCGGCAATACAACCGTGCAAGACAAACACAGATTACATCGGAATTAAGCGAAATTATCGGCGGAGTCGCCGCGTTGGAGTAAATGGTTGAATCGTAAAGTCGAGCCACATGTCAACCAGGCTCGCACGTGCCGCTCATCCGGCCTACAGAAAGCAGAGAAACAAAGATGGCAACTGCTGAAACGAAAACCGAAAAGAATATCGGCCATGTCACGCAGATCATCGGTTCTACGTTTGACGTAGAATTCGCCGAAGACCAACTTCCGGATATTTACAACGCCTTAATTGTCGACGATAAGATCAATGATGTCGAAATCAAGGTGACCGGCGAGGTTCAACAACACCTCGGTGGCGGTCGAGTCCGTTGTGTCGCACTCGGTTCGACCGACGGAATGGTTCGTGGCATGGAAGTTGTGGACACAGGGGCGGCGCTGTCGGTACCCGTGGGTAAGGAAACGTTAGGTCGCGTTTTCAACCTGGTCGGAGATCCGATTGATGGTCGCGGTGAGGTGAAATGCGAAGAGCGTTGGCCGATTCACCGGGAAGCGCCTCCGCTGGAACACCTGAGCTCGAAGACGGAAATCTTCGAAACGGGTATTAAAGTTGTCGATTTGTTAACGCCATTTGTGCGTGGCGGTAAAGCGGGACTGTTCGGTGGGGCCGGGTTGGGAAAGACCGTCATTTTGACCGAACTGATCGCTCGTATCGCCAGTGCACACGGTGGTTTTTCCGTGTTTGCGGGTGTGGGTGAGCGCACCCGCGAAGGGAACGACCTCTGGCTCGAAATGCAGGAGACGAAGATCGGGCAAACCGATCGCTCTGTCATCGAGCAGACCACGATGGTGTTTGGCCAAATGAACGAGCCGCCGGGGGCCCGACTGCGAGTCGCGCTGACCGCCTTGACGATGGCCGAATGGTTCCGCGATGCGACCGGAACGGACACGTTGCTGTTCGTCGATAACATTTTCCGATTCTCGCAAGCTGGTAGTGAAGTGTCGGCACTTTTGGGACGTATGCCCAGTGCTGTCGGTTACCAGCCGACATTGGGTACGGAACTGGGTGAATTGCAGGAACGGATTACCTCGACAAGTCGAGGGGCCATTACAAGTGTGCAAGCGGTCTATGTGCCGGCGGACGATCCGACCGACCCGGCTCCGGCGACGGCGTTCTCTCACTTGGACGCATTCATCTACTTGGAACGTAAGATTTCTGAAAAAGGTATCTACCCGGCCATCGATCCGTTGGCATCCTCGAGTCGTATTCTCGACCCGCAATACGTCGGCGAACGCCACTATCAGGTGGCACGACGGGTGCAGCAAACATTGCAGCGGTATCGCGAATTGCAGGACATCATCGCCATTTTGGGTGTCGATGAACTGAGCGAAGATGACAAGTTGATCGTGCACCGTGCTCGTCGTATCGAGCGATTCTTGTCGCAGCCATTCCTCGTGGCCGAAGCCTTTACCGGAAAAGAAGGGAAGATCACTCCGCTAGAGGAAACCATTCGCAGCTTCGAAGAGTTGTGCGATGGCAAATGGGACCATCTTCCCGAGGCAGCCTTCATGTATGTCGGCGGAATTGAAGAAGCCGAAGAGCAGGCAAGGAAAAGAGAAGAGGGAGCCTGATGTCGAACGGCGGCCAATTGCAATTGGTAATCGTGACTCCGGAGACGACGCTCGTCGACGAACCGGTTGAGTCACTGAGATTTCCGCTTTACGACGGCCAGATTGGCGTTTTCCCTGGGCGCGCGCCATTGGTCGGGCGCCTCGGGTACGGCGAGCTGAAAGCGACAGGCTCGAGTGGCACGATTTCGTATTTTGTCGATGGTGGGTTTGTCCAAGTAAAGGGTTCGGTCGTTTCCATTCTCACGGGACGCTCCGTACCGACCGATCAAATTGACGCCGGCCAGGCTGAGGAACAATTGGCCGAGGCCAGCTCGCGAGTTCCGACCATCGAGGCCGATTTTGATGCCAAATCGCGCGACCAGGAACGCGCCCGGCGTTTGCTCGCATTGGCCCGTAAGCCGCGATGACTTAAGAGCTGCAGTTCGGGCACCCCATGTATATCCGGCAAACTCGGCCAGGGTTGCCTGTTTTTTCAGTCGGTTACCGACTTGCGCAGTTCTCGTCCCCGTGACCTCAGCCTGATTGTTAGGTCTTACCTGACCGGCTGACCATTTCCACTGCATGCAATTCTTGCTTCACTCAATCGGCGGCGATTCATTCATGGCGAACAAAACGGATTGACGAAAACTAGAAATGGCTCGAAATGTGATCTGACACGGCAAGATGTCGTACTTTCCACCGTTTCCTTCGCCACCAGGATTGGGATGTTGAGGAATACAAATCGCGTCAGGGTCTCTGAGGACAAGGGGACCGCCACTTCGCCGACAAGCAAGACTGTAGCCCGGACGCCAGTTCTGCCGGAAAAGGAGGTTTCCAGCAAGAACAGTCAAACATTCGTTTCGATGGCGTCTTCCGAACCGATGGAGTGTCGACCGCGTCCATCAATCCATTTGGAGATTGTTAAAGGACGAACCCGATTTCCACTCCGACCCATGCGGACCGAACGCTACCTGATCGGTCAAAGCGATCAATGTGATTTGCAGTTGGGTGGAGGGGGAATGCCGTCGCTGCATTCCACGATCTACTTCGACGGAGAAGAACTCTTCATCGATGCTGTCGCATCGAAGCCGGACCTGCGAATCAATGGAGAGATTTCCCAGCATGCGTTCATTCAGCCGGGGGATCGAATTGCAGTCGGTGAGATCGAATTTGTCGTCCATGTCTCGACCAGCCCCTCGGCGGTTGTGCCAGAGGCCACTCGACCGGTGGCCAATTCTGCGCACGAGGTTGATCCCGAGGAACTTTCCGCCGAAGCCCTTGTTGACCTGATCGGCGAAGAAATGGAGCTTGTCGAACGATTCGAAGGCAGGCAGAAGCTGGGCCTGGCGGCGATGTTGGAGCAGCTCTCCGATCGACCATTAGAGAGTTCTCAGGAGCCCCATGCGATCGAAATCCCCGAGCGAGGCATCAAGAACGGCAGCCTTCTGAATCATATGGAGGGCGTCATTCGCGAACTGAACGATGTCTCTCATGAGTTAGAATTGCATACCACCACTGCGCGTCAGAGGGATGCTCGCTATCTCGAAACCATGGCATCGCTGATCGAAGTACAGCAGCGGCTGACGGCGAAAGTGGACGGCCTCGTTCAACAGGTGGAAGCGATGAAGCTCAACTCGAAAGAAATGCGAGCCAGCGCCTAAACCGTGCTGTTCGCTGCAAATCCGAGCAGGCCTCCCTATGTTCGCCGACAAGCGGGGGCTAAAGCGAATTGCGTTGACCTGTGGCTGCGACAATCGGGTATTGTTCTATGATGGCTGGCGTCCTCGGTCCAGAAACGCCTACAAGAAGAAGCAAATCGCTCTAGCCGGCTTCGCGGAAACGGAGCGACGGCTTTTCGATGACGACGACCGTATTCGGCGGAACACTCTTGGAAAGCGAAACGCTGGCGCCAATAACCGAATTGGCACCGACGACCGTCTTGCCGCCCAGAATGCTCGCGTTGGAGTAGACGACGACTCCCTCTTCCAATGTTGGGTGGCGTTTCTGTCCGCGAATGAGATTGCCCTGAGAGTCCTTCGGGAAGCTGGATGCTCCCAGGGTGACTCCCTGGTACAACCTGACGTTGGCGGCGATATCGGTGGTTTCGCCAATAACCACGCCGGTCCCGTGATCGATGAAGAATCCGGGGCCGATCTTCGCCGCGGGATGGATGTCGATCCCCGTACGGCTGTGGGCCCATTCGGTTAACATGCGTGGGATAAGCGGGACATCGAGGCGGTGCAACTCGTGAGCCAGGCGATAAATCGTAATCGCTTCCAGCCCTGGATAACTGAAAATGATTTCATCGAGGCAGGTCGTTGCCGGATCGCCATCGAACGCCGCCTGAACATCTCGGGTCAAAACTGCACGAATTTCGGGTAAGGTTTCGAGAAAGCTGATTGCTCTCTCTTGGCCCTGCGGTTCGAAGTCCATTTTACGCAAATCAACGCAACTGACCGGTTTGCGAAGTTGAAAACGATGCCGCAGCGCCCGGGCGATTTGTTGGGTCAGCTTGTCGTGCAATTCGTCAATTAAATCGCCGATGTGATAAACGACGTTGCCCAAATGCAGGTTTTGTCGACGGCGGTAGCCAGGGTAGATCACCTCGGTCAAGTCGTGAGCGATGTCGACGATGGCGTCTTTGCTCGGTAGGGGGCAATGACCCAGATAATTGATCGTGCCAATGTCATGATACGACGCGACAATTCGGTCGGTTAATTCCGGTAGTTGTTCCTTGCGGGCAAGATCAGTTGCCATCGAAATTCTCCTGGGGATTTGAGCACAGGCTCAAAAGAGGTCGCCGAGCGTTGGCGATCAAAATGTCATGATGTACGAGTTGCGAAGCATTTGCGGGGTTCCGGCCTGTTTAAGCCGGGCCGGTACAGACGCAGCGGGGACTGGCTCCGCAGCGGCTTCCGATGCCCACAAATTGTGCTTTCGCGGTCAATGACATTGTGCTTGCGCCCCTGTGTTGGTCCGATTGGCGTCCGGTGTTTGACGCTGCTCACCCCATGGGGAGCCTGGACCTATGGTTTCAATTGCGGGAATTCTAGGGGGTTCGGATCCCGTGAATCAACCTGTTATCAGTCATCGGCCGACCGATTGTCGCAAATTGAGTAATTCTCACAATCCTGGAAGCTATGGCAGACGACTCAAGATTCGCGTTCCGGGGGCTGAATTCCAAACCATGGTTATTGGGTCATAAGAGCAATAAGACGCAAGTGCAGCCCAGAATGGGCCGAATACCCGGTATTCGGGCCGCAGTCGGCCCGATTTGAGGGCG
>JANQRQ010000140.1 GCA_028284485.1 Planctomycetaceae bacterium
CCTGGGCCTATCAGGACGACGGGGGTGCCGCGGCAGCGCCAGACGGGGCGGACGCCGCGAATCCACCAGTGGCCCAACCAGCTGCACCCGAGACGGCATCGGCCGATGATGTCGAGCGACGCAGCTTCTTGAGCTGGTTGATCGACGCGTCCGGTATGTTTGGTCTCGTGTTGCTACTACTGTCGTTCATTATGGTGGCGCTCATCATGATGAATATCTTACAGGTCCGAAGAGACAATCTGTTGCCCCCGGCATTTATCGAGGCCTTCGAACAGAAACTGAACACCAAGGATTACCAAGGTGCATTTGACCTGGCCAGTAACGACGATTCGTTCGTCGCACGCGTGCTCGCCGCAGGTTTGCGCAAACTGAATCGCGGATACAGCGAAGCGATTGAAGGTATGCAGGAAGTTGGGGAAGACGAAAACATGGCGATGGAGCACCATCTGAGCTATCTGGCGTTGATTGGCTCCGTGGCGCCGATGATCGGTTTGATGGGAACGGTGTACGGCATGATCATGAGCTTCGAAAAGATTGCCCAGTCGACCGTTTCGCCGAAACCTTCGGAATTGGCAGAGGGAATCTCAACAGCATTGTTTACAACCCTGGAAGGATTAACCGTGGCCATTCCGGCGATGATTGCTTATAGCATTTTGCGGAACCGCGTCGCTCGGTTTGTCTTGGAAGTCGGCATGGTCAGCGAAGGGTTAATGAGCCGATTCTCTGGCATGGGCAAAGGTCAGCGATCGGGTGGCTCGGCTGCGGGAAGCGCGCCGGCCTGATTCTGTTAACTTTCCGAACATCGGCGCAATCCAACGATGAGAATTCGCGGACCAGAACCTGCATTGGCCGAAGTCGACATGACTCCCATGATCGACATCGTGTTTCAATTGATCGCCTTTTTTATGGTGATTTCGAATTTCGAACAGACCAAGGCAGACGAACGTGTCAAGCTTGCCAAAGATGCATTGGCCCAGCCTTCGGAAGTCAAAATCGAACACGAGCTCGCACTCAATATCGGTTTCAATCGAGACCGCGAAGGGAACAAGATCGATCCCGACCCGTACGTGTTCTTCGCGGGAGAGAGTATTCCTATTCCGCAGTTTGGTCCCAAATTCGATCAGGAGGCCCGATTGTACGATCGTACGGGCGTCGATCCGGAAGATGTGACAGTTGTCTTTCGTGCCGATCAGGATGTACCCACCGGAATGGTCCAAGAGCTCATGCGCATGGCGCAGGAAGTTCGTGTGGGGGACAAGCCAGGTTTTTCGAAATTCATTTTTAAGGCCCGACAATCCACGGATGGGAATTGAGGGGGATCGATGAAGATTCGACACAGCAATTCGGAAGGCGAGAAAATCGTGCCGCAAATGGCACCGATGATCGATGTCGTCTTTCAGCTGCTGATATTCTTCATGTTAACTCTGAAAATCGTTGAGCCCGAAGGCGACTTTAACATCAATATGCCGTTGACGGCACCGTCGCAGGATCCCAGCCAGGATGTCCCCTTGTACGACATTAAGGTCAAGCTGCGTGCGAATCCTGACGGATCGTTGGCGCAGCTATCGATTGGTGGTAACAACCTGGGAAATGGCCCGGCGGCCTTTCAGCGGCTGAATGACGAAGTATTGAAACTCGTCGGTGGCGGTGCTGGCGTACCAATGATCGACGACATGGAAGTCGAAATCGACGCCGATTACAACTTGAACTTCCAATATGCAATTAGTGCTGTCAGCGCCTGTACCGGTCGGCTCAACGAGTCGGGAGATATCGATCGGTATGTGGAGAAAATTAAATTCGCGCAGCCCCGTCGACCGAGTGGCATGTAGAACTCGTTTCCATCACCCGTTTCGCCGCTTCAACGATTGCCAAATTGTGGTTTTGCGCGACGCAACAGTCGATTCTGAAACTGCTTGTGGGAATGCGGCCATGCGAATCCGTTTCAGTTTTCAGAAAAATCCAAAACGGCCTATTCGTATGCTTGATGGTCGCTAAAATTGGGAGTGAGGCGGGCTTACGCCAAATATGGCTTCATTTTCGTTGGTATTCTGCGAGATCATCCAGCGAGAATCCTTCCTCAACTCGTCGATGGATTTCGGCAAGGATGGGCAGGGGTGGAGCCGGCTGATTTCTCGCTGGTCATGAACCGCCTACTCATGGCCTGGCTGACCCGTGTCCTGAAAGTAGCAGACAGTCGGAGTGTGATGACTTAATTCAGCGATTGCGACGCATTCATGGATTTAAAAGCTGAAGACGCGCCGGTCGCGGTTCAATCAGACGATCCACCGGCAGCACGACATGCTCCGCGACCGGTCACGCAACAGGGCCGTTTTAGTTTTCGCGGTCGGTTTTTGCTCAGTGTGATTCTGGTCATTCTGTTTCTCATGATCGGTGTCTCGCTATTTGGTTGGCTCGCCACACTCAAAGAGCCCCCCGTGCAGCGCCCGTTGGCGAACCGCGTTTATAACGTGGAGGTATTCGATGTCCGGCAGACGACCCTGACGGAGATCATTTCCGCATTTGGAACAGCACGCTCGGATCGAGAGACTGTTCACGCCGCCAAGGTTGCCGGTGAGGTACTGTATGTGCATCCACGATTGGAAGTTGGCGAGACGGTTCATGCGCTCGAAACGTCCGAAGACTCGGCGGGTGAATCGCGCCGCTTAGAGCCGGACCTGTTGGTGACGATTGATCCCAGGACTTATCGCGAACGGGTCACTCAAGCCGAGAGTCGAATCGCCGAAGCCGAAGCGGAATTGGCACGCATTGACCAGGAGGAAAAGAACAATACGCGTCTGGTGGAAAAGATGCAGGCCGATTACGAAGATTACCTCTCGGAGTTCAACCGGATCAAAGGGCTGCGTGAGCGAGGGGTGACGTCGCCTAGTGATTTGACGCGTGCCAAGCTTCAGTTAAGCCAATACGAATCGGAGTTGATCCGTTTCGAAAACGAGCGATCCCTTTTTCCACGTCGGCGAGAGGCGATTCACAAACGACTTGAAACAAACAGAATTGATCAGACGATTGCCGAGATTGAGTTAGGACATACCGATGTCTATTCGGCGTTTTCGGGCATCCTCAAAGAGGTTCGTATCGAAGAGGGACAATACGTCAGGCCGGGCGACCCTCTTTTCACGGTGACCGACGTTAACACCGTCGAAATCCCAATTCCGGTCAGTTTGGACGACTACGCCAAAATCGTTTCGTTAATGCAAAAAGGGAAACGGCCTGACGTCGAACTCGCTGAGAACGAAACCGCCCCGCACCGATGGACCGGCTATGTTGATCGCGTGGCTCCCGTAGCCGATGAATTGACTCGAACCGTCATGATTTACGTGCATGTCGACAATCGCAAACAACGAGTTCCTTTGCTTCCGGGGACATTTGTGCATGCCAGAATTTCCGGCCCGGATCTCGTCGGGACGATCGTTGTACCTCGCGACGCCATTCTGAATGGTAAGCTGTTTGTTGTCAAAAACAGTGCTGTGGTCGAACGTCAACCCGTTCTCATGCGCACGTTGCGGTCGCTGGCGGTCGTCGAATCGGGTGTCGATGACGGGGACGAGGTTGTGCTCACAAACCTCGATGTCGTTTACGAGGGGGCTGCCGTCAAAGTGCAGTCGCATCGAACGCTTCAAGAGGAATTGAACCGGCACCGCGTTCAAGTGGCACGTTTTCCATCAGAGACTGGCCAATCGAGCGAGCCAATTCGATCCGGCGAGTAGCGTACGTCGGGACCGGTCTGCTCGCTCACCGCTCGAATCGTCCTGCAACTCGCAGTTTGTTTGCGACTGATGGTGGACGACGCACCGCGGAATTCCTGCTTGCACTGGCGTCATTACCGCCGCACAATGAGGCGAGGAGATGACTCGCCGCAGCGATTCGTCCGATCGTTTGCCTCGCGCGATGTCGAGTGTTGATCACCAACATTTGCGGGTGCAATTCGCATTCGAACAGAGGAATCCCTTTGGTTGTTGAGATACGCCAAACCGGCTCGACCTCAGTAAGACAGTCGTGAAAAACAGCACTTTGCTGTTGCCACTGGAAACGAAGGAGCATCATCGATGAAAAGTCGCACGATCAAACTCAGGTTGAGACTGTTGTTGTTGATGACGATCGGTATCGCTGGAATTGGATTGCCGGAAATCGCGGCGCAAGAATTGCCGCTGGTGACCGCCGTTGAGCATCAGCCACTCGTCGCGGCGACGAAACGTCTGGCCGAGGCACTGACGTATGTCGGTGCACCGCTTGGTCCGGAAGATGCTGCTGCACTCGAGCGGGCGCTCACCAATTCCGACCGCCGGCAATCGATCGAACAAATTCAAGAAATACTCGACAAATACTGTCTCGTGGGAGTGAATATTAATCCCGAAAGCCGGGTCAAAGTCGCCGAAGGCGAGGCGACCAAAGAACTCGTTCAACAAGGGTGGCGTACGTTTTTGGTCAAGGTGCACAACGAGGCCGGAATCACGCCCCAGCTGGTCGCAGAAAGTCCGAACGCGGCTCCACTCTACCAGCGAGGTCAAGGGGCTCGCCAGCGGCCCTTAACGGAATCGAAATTGGTTTCTCCCAATGACGTTCCACAACGATTCCTCGATATTGCCATGTACAACACTCAGCCGCTTAAGCCTCGATTGTCGGGACTAGCTTTGGAGTATCGCATCATCCAACTTTACAGCCGCGAAGTCGGTCGCCGCGAGGCGGAATTGGCGTTCAATGTCGGACAGGGGAGTCAGGATCTCGGTTTTCGGAATTCCGTGCCGATACTTTTCCACGCCGTACCGGCAGTTGAGGTTGTGCTGGGAGTTCACGATGTCGATGGAGAGCCGACCACTGCCGCCTTTGTCATTCGGGACAAATTCGGGCGAGTTTACCCGAATCCGGCTCGTCGATTAGCACCAGATTTCTTCTTTCACAATCAAATCTATCGGACGCACGGGGAATCGGTGCATCTCCCGCCTGGTGAGTATTCGATTGTCGCCACAAGAGGTCCGGAGTACGAACCGGTTTCGACAAAGCTGACTGTTCCGTCCGGCGTCGTCAGCCATCGTGCTGATTTTCAGTTGAAGCGTTGGATCCATGCGGCGGCCCGCCAGTGGTATTCTGGCGACCACCACGTGCATGCTGCCGGCTGTGCCCATTACGATAGCCCGACCGAGGGTGTCCAGCCGGTCGATATGATGCGGCACATTTTGGGTGAAGACTTGAATGTCGGCTGCGTGCTCAGTTGGGGGCCTTGCTGGTACACGCAAAAACAATATTTCGAAGGCAAACCGTCGGCGCTATCTCGTCCCGATTATTTGATGCGGTACGACGTTGAAGTCAGCGGGTTTCCTTCGTCCCATGCCGGTCATCTCTGCCTGCTGCGACTGACCGAGGACGACTATCCGGGAACATCAGTCATCGAGGAATGGCCAAGTTGGACGATTCCGGTTCTCAAATGGGGTAAGGATCAGGGGGGCGTTGTCGGCTACAGCCACAGCGGATGGGGTTTGACGTTACCCGATATCGGACCCGATGGAAGCCGCATCGAAAATACCATTCGCAACCGGCCCCCGAGGATTAATGTCAACGGACGGGCGGCTGACACGTTACCCGATTATGCCATGCCGCCTTTTGATGGAATTGGCGCGAACGAGTACATCGTGGCCGTCACGCATGACGTTTGCGATTTCATTTCTGCCGTCGATACACCCGCCATATGGGAATTGAACATTTGGTATCACACGCTGAATTGCGGTTTTCGGGCGCGAATTAGCGGTGAAACGGACTTTCCCTGCATTTACGGCGACAAAGTCGGGTTGGGTCGGATCTACGTGAAGATTCCCGAAGGCCAAAAGTTGGATTTCGATACCTGGATTCAAGGTGTCAAAGATGGTCGCAGTTACTGCGGCGATGGCTTGAGCCACATTCTCGATTTCCAGGTGAACGATGTGGAGGTCGGCGCTGCGGGGACAAACGGTGAAATCAGCCAACTGGATTTGGATGGCCCCGGTCGCGTGAGTGTTTCATTTGATCTGGCGGCGCTACTCGAACCCGAACCGACAGCCGAAACCGAGCAGATTCGCAGCCGCCGCTTGGACGAAAAGCCATATTGGCACATCGAACGAAGCCGCGTCGGAGATTCTCGCAAGGTGCCGGTCGAAGTCATCGTCAATGGTTACCCGGTGGCGCGCGAGGAAATCGAAGCAGATGGCTCGGTTCAATCGATGAATTTTGATGTGGAACTTGCCCATTCCAGTTGGGTCGCCGTGAGAATCTTGCCCTCGGTGCATACGAATCCCGTGTTCATCAACATCGGTGATCGACCGATTCGTGCCAGCCGCCGAAGCGCCGAATGGTGTCGCGAAGCGGTCGATGTTTGTTGGAACGCCAAGAAAGGCCGCATTGGGCATGACGAATTACACCAAGGAGAACGGGAACAGGCCGCGGCAGCCTACGACCATGCCAGGGCCGTATTCGACCGCATAATTCAAGAGAGCGTTGCCGATTGATTTTGAAGCTCCGGACATTGTTCCGAATGAGTCGGTCCGGATTTATGCCGTCGTAGTGGCGGCGGAAACCATGATTTCGGTATAAACGAAGTGTAATCGGTGGCCTTCCGCGCGTCTCGGCCTGCAAGAAAGCTCCCAGTTAGTCTTTGATTTGCCGGACACGCATTAAGTCGTTGTTTTGCGCAACATTTGTCAATTTCGAGTGCCTGAAAAGAGTTTGACCCGAACGAATGATTTGCATCTCAGTTACGCCCGAATCTCGTAAGCTGGCAAAAGTCGATATTCTCAATGCGTCCCGTCAGGCTGACATGGTTGAGCTTTGCCTCGACCATCTCGTCAAGCCGCCGGATATGAAAGACATATTGGAAGGATTCGACAAACCAATCATTGTATCCTGCCGCCGAAAGGAAGATGGCGGTCAGTATGGCGGGACCGAAGAACAGCGGATGACTCTCATTCGAGAAGCCATCGTGCAGGGTCCGGCCTATGTCGAATTGGAAATGGATGTCGGGCTCGATGTTCCTCGATTCGGGTCAACGAAACGGGTGATCAGCTATACGCGAACCGATAAGCCGCTGGGAAATGTCGACGACATCATTTTGCAGGCCAACAATCTCAATGCTGATATCATCAAAATCACTTGGCCGACCCCAACACTCGATGCCGCTTGGCCATTGCTGACGGCCGTAACCAAGAAGGGGACGATTCCCGTCGTCGGCATGGGATTGGGACGTGCCGGATTAACTTTCTCGCTACTCGGCCGCAAATACGGTTCGCCGTGGATTTACGCGGCCCTCGAAAAAGGAATGGAAGGCTACGACGGCCAGCCGACCGTCAGCGAACTAAACGAGATTTATAGTTTCTCCGATATCGGTCCCAAGACGGTCTTCATCGGAATCGTCGGGTTTGGGGAATCCGAAACGACGACAATTCAAATCTTCAACGCAGCGCTGAAGAACCTGGGACTCAACGCGCGCTGCTTGCCGCTCGCAATCGGCAAGTTTGACAACTTGTCCAAAATGCTCGACATCTTGAAGATCAAGTCGATGCTGACAAGCCGCAGTCTGGGGGAATTCATTCTACCGCTTTCCAACAAGCGCGAAGAGTATGCGGAGTCGGGTCAGTATTGCGATTTGTTACTTCGTCGCGACGATGGCTGGCACGCTTACAACAGCATTTGGCGCAGCGCGATTAAAGCCCTGGAAGATACCATCGGAAAGAGTTCTCCCGATGATCGCCCCCTCGATCGACGCAACGTTCTCGTTATCGGGTCAGGCGGTTTGGCCCAAACGATGGTCGCCGGAATTAACCGGCGCAAGGGAGTCGTCAGTGTCTCCGCCCGCGATGACGCTGCGGCAACGAAACTTTCCAAGCAATTCGATGCACGTTTCCTGCCCTTTACCAGTCTGTACGACACTTTGGTCGACATTGTCGTATTCGCCGACCCCCAAATGAAAACGGGCCACCTTCGCGGTCAATTCAACCCATCTTACTTGCGGGAGTCGATGACCGTCATCGACGTCGGAACGATGCCGCAAGACAGCTATCTGATTACGGAGGCCCGCAATCGTGGCTGTAAGGTTGTCGAACCTTCGGAGGTTTATCGGGACCAGATCGCAGTACAATTCAAGTCGATTGTGGGGAAGGAACTTGATTCTGGGATTGTTAACGAAATCCTTTCCGCGGGTGAATGATTCCATCGCCGCTGGGATTCGTTACTTTGCCCCCCTCCAAACTTTGGAAATGGCATCGGCTCGTGGGAGGCAGGGAAGATGGGGCCAAAGCCATTCACGGCGAGCACGAATCAGCGTGACAAGCTGCAGTAGGAGTTTACCTTGCCACGCATGAAATATGCTTTGATCATTCCGGATGGTGCCGCAGACGAACCGCAGGATTCACTCGGCGGTCGGACGCCCCTGGCAGCGGCGCGAATGCCACATATGGACGAAATCGCAGGCCGTGGCATCGTGGGACGCGCCGATCATACTCCGCCCTCCATGCCGTCCGGCAGCGATGTCGGGACAATGAGTCTGTTCGGCTACGATCCACTTCAGTATCACACGGGTCGGGCTCCACTCGAGGCGGCCGCACGGGGGATCGAGCTTGCAAAAAATGATTGGGCGATTCGCTGCAATCTGGTGACGATTGAAAACAGCGTCATGCGGAGTTTTACGGCCGAGCAAATCCCCAATGACGTTGCCCAAGCTGCCATTCGACGATTGCAAAAGGAATACTGTGGCAGTACCGAATGGAAATTTCATGCCGGCGTTAGCTATCGAAACTTGTTGATTTATCGGGGGCGCGACGAAACGGCTCCGTTCGACAACTCCACCCATACCATTCCGCCGCACGATATTACCGGGCAGCCGGTCGCGGAATTTCTACCAACAGGCACTGGGGCTGACGATTTGCTTCGTATGATGGATCGCAGTGCCGAGATTCTGCCACAAGTTCCGGAAAACGCAGCCCGCGCTCAAGACGGAGAATCGCCTGCCACCCAAATCTGGTTATGGGGTCAAGGTCACGCACCGGAATTGGCGAATTTCCAGCAACGATTTGGCGTCACGAGTGCTGTCATCACTGCCGTTGACTTATTGCGTGGAATTGGTCGACTGCTTGGTTGGCGGATTGTGGAGGTTCCCGGTGCGACGGGCTATCTGGACACCGACTACGCCGCAAAGGGGCGATACGCCATCGACACACTGCAGGATGTCGATTTTATTGTGGTTCATGTCGAGGCGACAGACGAAGCGTCGCATGAAGGGGCCACCAACGAAAAGGTGACGGCGTTGGAGCAAATCGACTCGCACATCGTGGGACCTGTCCATCGATGGCTCGCAGAGCAGGGCGACTACCGAATTCTCGTCTGTCCCGATCATCCCACTTTTCTGCGAACGAAGACACACAGCCACGGATTTGTCCCATTTGCCATGTGCGGAAGAGAAATCGATCCGGATTCGCAGTCGCGTTACAACGAAGTCGAAGCGGCGAAATCGAAGCTGGAGCTTTCCAACGGCTATGACTTGATGCCCATGTTTCTGGGATGCGATTGAGGCTGCGTTGGTTTATGAGCGATTCGGTCGATGCCGCTCAGTTCTGCACGTGTGAGGTTTGGTATGCCTTTAGTTTTCTCGATGAACTTGTTTCGTAGCAACCTCGATGAGCGTTGAACTTGAACGGATTGATGGTCATTGGCTCAAGCGATTTCGCGCGAATCTGCGCCGATGGTACGACAAGCATGCCAGAGACTTGCCGTGGCGACGAACTCGCGATGCCTATGCCGTCTGGATTAGCGAGATTATGCTGCAGCAGACGACTGTTAAAGCGGTCATTCCGTATTACTCGCGGTTTCTGAAATCCTTTCCGACAATTCAACGACTGGCATCGGCGACGGAAGAAGAGGTCCTTAACCATTGGGAAGGCCTTGGTTATTACAGTCGTGCGCGAAATATTCACAAGACGGCCAAGTTGGTCACCGACAAGTTTAGTGGTCGCTTTCCAGAATCGGTTGACGAATTGCAATCGTTACCGGGTATCGGGCGATATACCGCCGGCGCGATCGCATCGTTTGCGTTCGATCATCGGGCACCGATTGTCGAAGCGAATACGTTGCGGCTGTACAGTCGGCTACTGGGATTTCGAGGGGACCCCAGGTCGTCCGATGGTCAGCGCTTGCTGTGGCAGTTTGCGGAACGCCTTCTGCCGCGGAACGATCCCGGCCGATTCAACCAGGCATTAATGGAATTGGGATCGGCAGTTTGCACCGTGAACGACCCAGCCTGTTCGCGTTGCCCGGGGCGGACGTTATGCTCGGCGGCCGCGGACGGAATCCAAAACGAGATTCCACGAGCTCCGGCAAAGATCGAGATCACAGAAATCACCGAGGTTTACTTGGCGGTTAAGCGGCGGCGGCGATTCCTGTTGTACAAAAGGCCGACGGGGCAGCGCTGGGCCGGTTTATGGGATTTTCCACGGTTTGAAATCGGTCATGAGTTAACCCATCAACTGGGCAACTTCTCGAAGCCTGACGCTTCGGTTGTCACGAAACCGGTTCGGCGATCGCTCGAACAACTCCTCGAACAACAAACAGGAATCACCGCCTCTGTTGGTCAATTGTTAACGCAACTTAATCATGGTGTCACAAGGTACCGGATTCGGTTGATCTGCTTCGATGCGAGTTACAAGTCGGGGCAGTGGGCCGGGGACAGCGATCAGGTGCAGTGGGTGTCAGCCTCGGCCCTTTCCGATTTCCCGCTGTCGACGACCGGCCGCAAAGTGGCGACCTTGCTGCAAAACGGAACTGGCGCCGACCGCGATCCCTAAGTGCCGATTCGTCAGAGACTTCGACAGAGACTTCGAAGGGGAGTCGAAAAATCTCCATCGCGCCTTCCGCCCCAGGGTATACTAACGGTGTAACATTCCAGAAATGCGACGAGAATGTGGCGCTTAGCGTATGTTATGTGCTCCCGAGAATGGATAGACTAACAAGAGTTAGGGTTGATTTCGGCAAAATATAGAATTTGGATAGTCGCGAATAGAGCGGTTATAAGGAATAACCCACCAGCGTCCAGACAGCGTTTCAAATTCAAACGGGAAACTATTTTCGACTGAATTAGAATGCGGGAATGTCGGCGCAACCAGCATACAGTCGAGACAACAACCGGAAATTAATTGTGCCGCACGCCAGCGGAAACGAGAAACGATTTGGCTTCCAACGTTAAAGAACAAATCATTTCTTCCGATGTCGATCAAACCGTTCGACGTCAATCGGCTGACGCTGCGCGCCAATCGCAGCCATCTGACGTGGCATCATCCACTCGCCGAAACGACGATCATTCCCGCCGGCAAACTCGGAGCGGCTCAATCGGGTTGTGGTTCAATTCGTTTCGTCGAGGAATGCGACGCATCTTCAAGAACCACAAAGCGGCTGGGTATGTGGTTTCGTTGTTGCTTCACGTCACACTCTTGTTCATGTTTTCTGCGATCGTTCTACACGAAATCAATAAGAACAAGGGGTTCAGTACGACGGTCAGCCAAGAGGAAGGCGACTCGAACGTTTTCGAGGAAGTCATCGATACTCGCATGGAGCTAGCGGGATTTGCCGACTCGGCTTCTCAACCGCCCCAATTCCAGCCGATTCCTTTTGATTCGAGCTTTGCCGACGAAATCATGTCAGACGATGCGTTGGCCAATCTCGGTTCTATTGCTGATGCGACGGATGGCCTGAGTGGTGATTCCGTCGACCGCGGTGCCGGCTACCGTATTCCCGACCGCGAAACCGTGGTTTCGCAGGGGAGCTTCACCGTGTGGACCGAACCGGAAACGCCGCTCCCCAAGCAAGACTACATCATTTACATCCATATCAAGCTTCCCGAAAAAGTCCGCCGTTATCCGATTCGCGATCTCTCCGGCTGGGTCCGTGGAACGGATAAGTTCTACAAGCCGATCCCCGATCCGGCTGACTTTCGCCGCACACAGAAGTTTCTGCAGGTGATGAAGCACGAAACGCAGCTGCGCGTCAAGATTCCGGGCGCCGCCAACCTGGTTGAAGACACCATTCGCATCAATTCCCGAATTCTCAATGAGACGCAGGAACTGAAGCTGGTCTTCAAGAAGCCCTCAGTCGACTAACGCGATTCACTTTTCTCGTGGTCATTTCTGGCTCGCGGGAACCAGCAATGGTGGTTCAAAACGCGATCGTCGCGGCCACAAGTCAGCGTAATACGCTGTAGCGTCGCCGACGCTCTTTATGCGGTGAGGTCGTTCGTCTCCTGGCGGTACCGCGAACCGACCGTTCGTTTACCGTCATCGGGTCGGCTGTCGCCAGCGAAACTACCGCCGCCGCGCGGTCCGAGCGGGAGTCTGCAAGGCGTTATCGTCAACCAAGGTTTCCGCCGGTTGGCGCCGTAGGCCGTTGACCAAGCCGTCGGTTCGATCCTCAAGTCCGCTGAGGATCGATTCATCGAGAACTTCGATCAGTACGCGCTGAGCAAACCGGTAGGCTTCCCAGAAACCGTTCTGTGTCCCGTCGATGGCGCCGTGGAAGACGGTCGCTCCCGGGAGATGCTCTCTTCCCAATGGCCTGGCGATTTGATGATCCGCAGCCAACACTCGGTTTTGGACCCAATCGACTGCACCATCGACTCGCTTCATGTTGCCCAGAGACGTCGGCGAGTAATCTCCCAATGTGACCCCCGAGACATTAATCGCCTGGACTCCTTCGGCCACCCAGCCTTGTTCCACATGACGCCCCTGTTGCTCCACACGCTCGACAGTTGTCGTCAAATGCTCGTCGTCGCCCGCTAATGGCGAAACGACGTCGTCAAACATACGAAACAGGCTCAATTCGCCAATCGTCAAAGCGTTGTATGCGATGTTGTTCAAATCGAATGCACTGTCAGGCCGATTGATCGTGAAGGGTTTGTGTCTCGATTCGTCGAGCGGTGTGTAACCAATTCGATTCCACGCTGCCAAATCGACATCCTGCCAATAAACCGGTTGCGTCGTAGCTCGAGTTACGGTGATTTCCGGCTCGTAGATCGACCGCACCGGTTCGCCGTCCAGATTTAGCTCCTCGACATCGAGGCCTACGATATCAAGGATGGTGGGCGTGAGATCGACCAATCGGCAAGGTCGCTCCACGCGTGCTCCTCGGCGAATTCCCGGCCCGGTGACAAACCAACTGGCGCGCATCGCATCGGCCAGCGGATAGCCGTGCATGGTGCCGGGCGAGCTTTTCGTGCCGAAGTACCAGCCCGGACGGGCGGTCACCACCAGGTCTGGCGCAAACTCGTTTTCGCGGGCCGTCAGGTTCTCCTGCCATAATAGATGTCGCGTCAGCGTGACGACACTATCGGGGTACGGTGCTTGGGCCGTGCCCGCCAGCCAGGCGCGTTCGCTGTGGTAGTACTTCAGCAGCTCCGGCTGGATCGTTTCCAGCAAGCGCAATGGATCGACTTTCGGTGATTGAACCACGTCGTACATGACGACGCCGTTTTGCATGGGACGAATGTTCTGAACCGGCTGGTAACGGTAGACCCATTTTTGGTTTTCGTCTTTCTTGCGGTCGATGACGGCGTAACCTCGATCCAATGTCGCAATCATGATCGAGTGGTCCGTCAACTTCAGCAGCACGAGATCAATCGGATTCGTAACCTGCCCGTTACCATGAACCGCTTTCGTGGCGCAAATCGACTCCACGACATTCAACGGCATCATCGACTTCGAAATGGGGTACGAAAACAATTTTGCCGGCGCGTTGGGCCCGGTCCAATCACCGGAGTGATAGTTGTTCTTTGGCAGGAACAGGCGAGCAACACCATCGGAATCGCCGTCGACAAACACAAAATTCCGTCGCCCGTCTCCACGGTGCCGGTTCCAACTGCGATGCTGGCGAACCGAAAGCCCTAATCCACCACCGACCCAGCGACCGTCGCGCGTCATTTCGCGCGGTTTGTAAATTAGCTCATTGGCGATATCGAAGTGGGACAAATGTGTGGTTCGTCCACCGTGGTGCCCATGATCACTCACCAGAAACAGGTATGTTTTGTCTAGTCGTCTCTGGGCTCGAAGTTCCGACACGATCTCCCCAATGCACAAATCGGCCTTGGCAATCGTGCGGCGGGTCATACCGAACTGCCCCCGGCACTGCTTGTGGCTGACCGAGTCGGTCTCTGGTAGCCAAATGATTGTGACCGGGTCGCGACGTTGCAAAAGTTCCTTAACAGCGTAGTGCGTGTTCGCATTGTCGATATACTGCCAAGCCTTCTGGGAATGAAAGTACGGCATTTCTCGCGCCATACTCCGCGTCCACAGCAGCGGCGGAATGTCGGTCATAATGGGCAGAATGCCGGTCGACCAATCCCCCCCATGGTTTCGTAGGTGCGCGTAAATCGGTGGGATGCCCGTCGTGTTTGCTGCCTTCCATTGGCGGCTTTCGTCCGCACCGAACAGAATCCGTCGCGATTCCTCTTGAGTGCGATTCACTGCGTAGTCGAGTCCCTGGGGCTGTAACAAACGGGCACTACGGCTCGGTCCCAACGGATCGAGATACGACTCCGACTCCAGCTTGGTGCGGCTGAAACGAACTTGTCCCTTCAAGCCATGGCGGTCCGAAAAACATCCAGTCCACATTGTGCCGTTGGACGTAATTGTATCGGAGGGAAACGCGGTGAATGCATTACTCAACCAGGCTCCCTGTTCGACGAATAGGCGGTTCATGTTGGGGATATGGCCTAACGCCGCCATTTCGCGGACGACGTCGGGTCGCAAGCCGTCGACATAAATGACGACGACAGAGCAACCAGGAACTGGTGAACCGGGCGACGAACCGGCAGTTGCGATTTCCTCGTGGCTGACCGGCTGGATCTTTTTAGGATGACTGATTTCCGCGTAGAACTGCCCAACGTTGTCGCTCACGTCAAAATCGTTAACTCCCAGCCAAAGCGTGCCGGTTTGCGATGCCGTCCAGCTCTTTTGGCGACCGATGACGAATGGCTCCCCGTTATCGATTCGGCCGATTAATGCATAGCAAGGGGCTGGGCCTTGTGCGGCACTCGGCAATGGAAACGGTTCATCGACGACGCTGTCGGAGAAGAAATATGTTCCTGCCGGGTCGACTTCATCACTGCCGCGTCGCCGCGTCTTCCCCACGACCACTTTTCCGCCGGCGCTAATTGTGATCGGCTGACCGGCGACGACCTGCACTCCGGTGTTCACCCATCCCCGATTTCCGGGAACCACGATCGCCCCTTCGGGGACTTCCATCTCGAGCGACGAGACTTCCGTTTTTGGGCCCCCGTGAAAGCAACCAGCTAAGGTCATGATGGCGCCGACCAGGGCGCCAAAGGCCAACCGTCGTTTCGATGAAGGTGCGAGACTTTCAGAGTGTTGGGTCATTCGATGCAGCACTGCAGTGAGGAAAATCAATCGGGAATGTGTGCACCGCTGTTGATGCGGGATCGGGCCGTCGACTGCGGTCTGCGGCCATTTGCGACCGAAACGGGGCCGGCCACACGAAGGGTACACGTGTGAGGATCGGCTTCCTCCAGCGGATGGCACCAGCGAATCAATCGTCCGGATCGCTACGATTCTTACTGCTGTTGCGGATGTTCGGGCTGTACCGATTAATCGGTTTATGCCTGTTAAACTTTTCCGGCTGTAGTGGATTTGACACTTTTGGCGGTCGTGCGGAATTTGAGCCGTACGGCACGTGGCCGTAGATCAGCCGACGTCGGTCGAACCGAAATGGTGCATGCCAGGTTCCAACGCAATCCGTCTGCCTGACAGCGTTTGCAATTTGCTCCCGCCTGTTGAGAACTGCGCAATTCTGCAGTATCGTCGCAGTTACATGGAATCGGCGGGCTCCCTTCCGATTTCCCACTCCGATCATTTCAAACAAACCAGGAGATCCCTGCGATGTCTCAACGTTATTGGAAATTCGTTTCTACCCTCCTGGCGGCAGGACTCGTACTGGCAACTGTTACACCTGGCGGTACAGCCGAGCGACCCAACGTCGTTTTTCTATTGGCCGATGATCTTGGGTGGACCGGACTGAGCTGTTTCGGCAGCGATTTCTACGAAACGCCGAACCTCGATCGGCTGGCCGCCTCGGGATTGAAACTGACCGATGCCTATTCGGGCTGCACGGTCTGCTCGCCGACTCGAGCCTCGATCATGACCGGAATGTATCCGGCACGCCTGCATTTGACCGACTTCATCGCTGGGCAGAATCGCCCGTGGGCAAAGATGCGAATTCCGCAGTGGACGAAGTTCCTGGAACATCGATACGTCACAATCGCCGAGGCGTTGCAGTCCTCCGGTTACAACACTGCGACAGTCGGCAAATGGCACCTCGAGCCGCGCGGACGAAGCGATGGCAACTTCGGTCCGACCGGGCACGGATTCAATCATATGTTCGCCAAACCGCCGCAAGCCAAAGGCTATTACTTGCCCGATAGCTTTAACAAACAGGGAGAATCGAAGAGCGACTACGTGACCGATTATCTGACCGATCAAGCGGTGAAATTCATTGACGAAGCGCACGACGGCGATCCGTTCTTTCTGTACTTTGCCTACCACACGCCGCATACGCCGATTCAAGGTCGCGCTGATCTCGTCGAGGAGTTCAAACAAAAGGTCCGCGGCGATGCCATTCACAAGAATCCCGTTTACGCCGCCATGGTTAAAAGCCTCGACCAAAGTGTCGGCCGTATTTTGGAGCGCTTGCAGCGCCACGGAATCGCCGACAACACTGTGGTCATATTCACGTCCGACAACGGCGGTTTGACCCAGCGATACGGCAAGCATGATGGGTTTACCGAGAACATTCCGCTACGGCGTGGAAAAGGATCCGCCTACGAAGGGGGTGTTCGCGTTCCCACGATCATCAAGTGGCCCAACGTGACCACGCCCGGCACTGTTTGCGACGAACCGGTGGTGACGATTGACTACTATCCCACGATTCTGGAAATCACCGGAGCAGACGGCGATTCGACGCACAACGCGTCGATCGATGGCGTTAGCCTCGTGCCGATCCTCAAGGACCACAATCAATCACTGGGCCGGGATGCTGTCTTCTGGCACTATCCCCATTATCATGCAGGCGGTGACGGCCCCTACAGCGCCGTCCGCTCGGGACGATGGCGGTTAGTCGAATTTCACGAGGACAAACACGTCGAGCTGTACAACCTCGACGACGACCTTGGGGAGAAAAACGATCTCGCCGAAAAATTGCCTGTAAAAGCCAACCAGCTTCGCCAGGCGCTGCACGATTGGCGCAAGAGTATCGACGCACAAATGCCGACCGACAACCCCGATTACGACTCAACACGGGCAACAACCGTAAGCCGCGCTTCGTAATCTGCGATCGATTCAGTCTGTCATAAATTCAGCCCCCATTTTTGTCGGAGAATTGCATCATGTTCCGCAACAGACGTCGTCTCGGTTGCCTCGCGTTGTTCTTGCCAGCCGGTCTGTGCTTCGCAGCAGGCCACGCGGTTGCGCAAGAGGAATCATCGACCTCGCGAATCATTCCCCGCAGCGGTTTGGTGTTGCAGCGTGTGGAAGATCCGGATGCCGCCAACTCGCGCGGGCGGGGACGACGATTTAGTTTCTCTGATCCGCTGTCCAACCTAATCGTGAAGCAGGGTTTGGCCGATTACCACCCCCAGGCAGGCGACGAGATCAAATCCTCTTCCGGCACGACCTATCGCTGGACGGAAGTCGAGCTTGGAGAAAACGGCAATTACGGTGAACGAGGCCGACGCGGCGGTGGTTACCTCTACGTGCCGATCGAAATGCCCGAACAAAAAGTGATGGTGCTTGAAACCGGCGGGCAAGGGTCGGCTTACTTCAATGGCGTTCCTCGTTCGGGCAATGTTTACGGGCGCCCGTATGTCCATCTGCCGGCAAAACTCAATGCGGGCACCAATGGCATTCTTCTCAGCCCGGGGCGTGGTGAATTGCGTCTGCAAGTTTACGAGCCGCCTGCCGAAGCGTTCATCAATCCCACCGATCCGACTGTGGCCGACTTAATTGTCGGGCAGTCGACCGACGCTTGGTGTTCGATGGTGATCGTTAATGCCAGTGAAGAATGGCAGAGCGATTTGAAACTCGTCGCGGATGGCGAATTACTGTCCGAAACCGAAACCAGCGTGAAAACCATTCCCCCGCTAAGTATCTGCAAAGTCGGTTTTCGCATCGCCGGGCCGCCACCGTCGGAAGCAGGCGAAACTCAACTCGAACTGACGCTGCACGATGCAAACTCTCCCCTGCATACCGCGTCGACTAAACTGCGCATTCGTGGACCACATGATCCGCACAAACGCACATTTGTCAGTGAGATTGACAACTCGGTGCAATACTTCGGTATTCGCACGGCTGTTCCGTTCTCGCCCGATGATCCGCCGCCGGCGATCGTGCTTTCCTGTCACGGAGCCGCCGTTCAAGCTGCCAATCAAAGCCGGGTCTATTCCACCAAAAGCTGGACGCATTTGGTCGCGCCGACAAACCGCCGGCCGTTCGGTTTCGACTGGGAAGATTTTGGCCGCCTCGATGCCATGGAAGTGCTTCGCATTGCCAAGGAGACGTTGCCGCACGATCCGTCGCGCATCTATCTCACTGGGCATTCCATGGGAGGTCACGGGGCATGGCATTTAGGGGTGACTTATCCCGATGCGTTTGCGGCAATCGGGCCAAGTGCCGGTTGGATTTCCCGCTCGACCTATGGGCGTTCTCGCGGTGGAAGCCGCGAAACAGTTTCGCCGATCGAAAGCATCATGGCGCGGGGCAGCAATATGGGCGACACCGAGGCGCTCGCGGCCAATCTCAAGCATCACGGCGTGTACATTCTGCATGGCGCGGAGGACGACAACGTGCCGGTCTCGCAGGCACGGCGTATGGCCGAAGTGCTGGGCGAGTTCCACCACGATTGGGATATTCACGAGGAACCTGGCAAGCGCCATTGGTGGAACAACGACTACGGAGACGGCAGCAACGCCAGCGTCGATTGGCCCTTTATGTTTGATATGTTTGCCCGCCACGCGATTCCGCCGCGTTACGCTGTGCGGCATGTGGAGTTTGTGACTGCCAATCCCGGCGTTACGAATCGGTGTTATTGGCTGGGGATTGAAGGGCAGCAGCGTCACCTCGAAGTCAGCCGGGCCGACGTGCATACCTGGCCCAATAAACAACAATTCACCGGAACGACCGACAACGTCGCCGTGCTGCGGCTCGACGTGCGGCATTTGCGATCACACGATCCGATTACGATCGATTTGGACGGCCAGAAACTCGAAGGCGTTCCCTATCCGGCCGACGCCGGCGCTTTGTGGCTGGCTCATGGTGATGACGGTTGGAGCCTGACGGAGCAACCGACAGCAGCTCATAAGGGAGCGCATCGTTACGGCCCCATCAAATGTGAACTGAAGCACAACCTGCTATTCGTCTACGGCACGCAGGGCGACAGCGAGGAAAACGCCTGGAACTTCGATAAGGCACGCTTCGATGCCGAAACATTCTGGTATCGCGGCAACGCGTCAGTCGACGTGGTGCGTGACGTCGATTTTTCGGCCAATGACTACGCCGATCGGACGGTTGTGCTGTACGGAAACAAGACGACGAATGCCGCCTGGCAACAGTTGTTGGCTGACAGTCCGGTTCAGGTCGAACGGGGCCGGTTGTCGGTCGGCCCGCGCGAATTATCAGGCGACGATCTTTCGTCGGTCTTTCTGCGTCCACGTGCTGATAGCGATGTAGCATCGGTTGTGGTGGTCAGCGCCACTGGCCCGGTCGGGCAGCGGATTACCAATTCGATCACCTTCTTCACGCCCTTCACGCAGTACCCCGATTGCCTAGTCCGCAGGTTGGCTGAGGAGGGCTCGGAATCTCGCAGCGCGAGTCGCGATGTGGTCGCCGGGTACTTCGGTCTCGATTGGTCCGTTGAGAATGGCGAATTCGCCTGGGGGGAAGATGGAGGCTCTGATTGGTGAGTCCGACTCAACCAGTCCACTTCGACAGACATCGTTCCGAATGTGTTACAGCGTTTGTATCAGTGGGTGGCTGGGGCGCTCACCGATAGAATTATGTATCCGGCGCTCATAGCCCCAGGTTTGGGCCCTCCAACCATTCAGGATGAACCTGATCTGGGACGAGTGGAACATCGCTGTGGTCAACAAACCAGCGAGCGCTGGACCATTTCCATTCCGTTGCACGCGTCGTCAATCCTTTGCGGACTGGATTCTCATGGATGTAATCAATCATCTTCAATAGTGTTTCAGGCTCGGTGATGTTTCGGTCATATCCCCCACCTGACTGCCAGAACAAGTACTCACTCCTGCTCCCTCGTTTGCGTTCAATCTTCGATAGCCACTCGGGGTCGTGCTCCTTGATCCAAGCCACTGCCTTACGAGCAGTCGGCTCCTTAATGAGTCGACGAATCTTTGCCATGTCATATTGTGGGTTATGCGGATGCACGATCAGGTGCACGTGGTCAGGCATAATGACCCACGCCCAGACGTCAAAACTCAATGAGTTTCGTGCACTCTCAACGGCCTCCACAAGCCACTCGCAAGTTCGCTGACGACGAAAAAATGGAAACCCTTGATAACAGGAAAATGTCAATTCATGAGCGTGGCCTGGTTCGTTGAAGTTCTTCCGATGACGACGGAGTTTGTGAGATTCGGATGCCATTGATTTGTAGAGAACTGGGGCTGTGACTCTGGTTGCTAGCTTGTTCGTCGAATCTTCGCATCATCCTGCAGGTTGATCTGAAGCGTAATAGCGCCCCAGCCACCCAGCGTGTGGAAACTCAGATGCTCTTCAATCGCTCTCGGACGTCCCAGCCACGCAGCGGTTTTGAGTTATCCTGCATCAACATAATGGGCCAAGTCTCCGGGCCCAAATTCAAATTATCGAGATTCGAAACAGCGATTGATCTATTGGGTGGCTGGGGCGCTCACCGGAGATCATATGACTTTGACTTCCACGGCCCCAGTCATGAGTCTTTGGATGCTTCCGAAAACTGCGTTGACGTTAACTGCTCAAAGGTGAGTTTGCCAAATTTGCAAAGTTACATCTGGGGCTGTCACGCTCGAAGATTACCTTCGGCTCGAATCTTCGTAGGACCCAACAAGTTGTTCCGACGCTTTTTTACGCCCCAGCCACCCTTTGTTCGGACAGTTTAAGTTTTCATGGATTTGCTTATGTCTTGTTCAATCGAGGAGCGTAATCCCGATACCATGGTCATCTTCCATGTAAGCGAACTTTAACTCTCCGTCTTGAGGCTGCTCGAAGTGCAGCTCAACGTTGCCATATTTAAGGATCGAGGGACTTCGATACCTTCGGAAAAACCCTCCAGTATCTTCTGCCTCTCCAAGGATCGATTGAACCTCTTGACGTGTCATGCCGATTTTCAACTTTCGTACTATCTGGAATACTTCTGACGGAAGCAGATCCCACTCAACGTGCTGTCCACGTACACGTTCAAGCTCAGAGGTATGAAACTCAGCTAACCAAACGGTAAGTCCCTCGTTATTCACGGACTCCACCTGAAAGGAGTTGCTGCCGTCTTCGTGCACAATCGTACCAGTGTCTCCAATCTTTGGTGGTCTGCGCACGCCTTCTGTTCCATCAAAGTCGCGGCTTGGTTTGTTCAGTCGTACAATTCGAACCACGTCGTGAGAGGCGATGTACGGCATTCTCACTCCCCGATGATTTTGACGAGCACCTTTTTGGGGCGTAAGCCGTCGAATTCGCCGTAGAAGATCTGCTCCCAGGGGCCGAAGTCGAGCTTGCCCTCGGTAATCGCTACCACGACTTCCCGGCCCATGAGCTGCCGTTTCATATGAGCGTCGGCGTTGTCCTCCCCGGTACGGTTGTGGTGATACACTTCCGAAGATGGGTCGAACGGTGCCAAGTCCTGCAGCCACTGTTTGTAATCTCGATGCAGGCCCGTTTCGTCGTCGTTGATGAAAACCGACGCCGTAATGTGCATCGCATTCACCAGACACAGACCCTCTTGAATGCCGCTTTGAGAAACCAGCGACTCGACCGTGGGGGTGATATTTACGAAGTCCATCCGCTGAGGCACATTGAACGTCAGGTATTCGGTTAACGACTTCATGCTGCGGCTCCTGGTGCATTCTCAATAAGAAGGTGCTGGTCCGTCAAAAGATCTGCATCGACAATTCGAATTCTCATCTCTGTAGGTCTCAAGTTGTTATTGTTTAATAACCATCCAAATTGTCGAGAGAAAAATCAGGAAAGTTGCAAACCGATCTGCGGTGAGGATTGTCCGTGGTGTCCAGAATCCCCGGGTGGCTGGGGCGCTCACCAGCGTTTGTATGTCTATGCCGCTCATGGCCCCAGGAGTGATTTGGTCATTGAGGTTGAGAGTTCTTCCGGGGAATAGGCGATGCTCAATGCATTGTTCAAACTGGGGCTGTCACGGGTTTCCGTTCGATCGCATGGGGAATGTTGCATCGCATGCGAAACATATTGTGAAAGTCGTAGAACGCCCCAGCCACCCGACGTCTTGTTCGTACTGAGGTATTGCCCCCCCGATGCGCAACCTGCTGATCACTGAAAACTCTTCAAGACCCTCACCCGGTCCTAACGGGCCGACCTCTCCCAGAGCAACGAATTGCATCTAGTCGCGAGAATTTCTCGTAACTACTAATATAGACTCGTTCTTAGGCTCCCGCCTGGGAACGCATCGAACACGGGGCTCCTGCATCGTTCCAATGGATTCCCGCCTTCGCGGGAATGACGTAATGTGGGACTCTAGTTCAAGAGGTCTTAACCACTATGCAATTCGTTGCAGAGGGAGAGGTGAACTTTGACTTAGAAGCAAGGTGTACACGGAAGGTTTGAAATGCTCCTAGCGGCTCAGCAGGAGCTTCGCCCTCCCAACGGGGCAAGCCAACAACCTTGTTGGTTCACTGGGACAGACATTCCTGTCTGTCCCAAGAAAGGCGAAGCGATGAATCGCATTTGCTGAAGACTGAACACTCATTGAAGACCCTCACCCGGCCCTGACGGGCCGACCTCTCCGAGAGGGAGAGGTGACTAGACCGAGACGGCAATCTGTACACTCAACCTTCTGCGACCAGTGCCACCGCTCGGCACCACGCGGCGCTGGCTCCTTTGATCTTCACCGGCAGGCACGACACATAAAAGCCGTGCGGCTGTGGAATCAAATCGAGGTTCGCCAACTTTTCGATCTGACAATACTCGGCGGTGATGCCCGCGAAGTGGGCGGGCCAAATGAATCGGCCGTCGCCCGTCCGCCGATAGTCGGCGACCATCGCAGCAAAGGGCCGATCGAGTGTATAGGCATCGATGCCGATCACTTTCACACCTTGCTCGACCAACCACAGCACGCCCTCGCGACCGAGGCCCGGCTGTTGAAAATACTCCTTCGATTCGAGTCGTTTATCCGCCCCGGTTTGCAGCATCACAATGTCGCGCGGCTGCAGTTGATAATCGATCTTGTCGAGTGCGGCCTGCAAATCGTCGACTGCAATCAATTCGCCGTCTCCCTTATGGCGCATGTCGAGCACGACACCTGGAGCGAAACACCATTCCAGGGGAACTTCGTCGATGCGTTTGGCCGGCTCGCCTCCTGCCGTCGCACCGTAGTGGTACGGGGCATCGACATGGGTGGCGGTGTGCGTGATGGCGTGAACTTCATCGATGGCCCAGCCGTTGCCGTCGGAATAGACCAGGTCATCCGGATTAACGCCGAGCAGTTGCTGCATCTGCTCGCGGCCCTCTTTGTCGTGTTCGACATATCGGATCGACCCGGGAAGTGGCTCGCTGACGGCGCCATTTTCCAAGGGAACACTCAAATCGATGATTCTCAAGTCTTTCAGCATGCGTGTCGGTCCGTAGAAGTTTGAGTTTTCAGTTAATTTGATTTATCGCTTCGCAGTTCTTCTGACAGACAGGAATGTCTGTCCCACTGACCTGCAATTCTTGGATTCCGGGGCTTCCTTCGGTCCAGCCCCGGCCACCCCGAGGATTCGCAGTTTTTCTGTCAGTCAAATTGCGGCGAAGCGATAAATCAGCTTCTCGGTCTCTTCATCAATCCCTCGCCCACGCGTCGGGTTACCAAGTCGACAATGTGCAACCTCAAAACGAAGCTGTCGCGTTACCAATTCAGATAAGGTGCAATTTCAAAATGAATGTGTCGAATTCCCGTTCTTCCAGTCGAGACTCTAGCTGGCTCATCAATTCAGTCGCCGGCCTCTTCTCGTTTCCCCTTTTGATAAAGTTCTTCCATCTCGATGAGGGAGATCGATTCGATATCGCGATTCGATTCGGCGAGTTGTCGTTCGATGTAGCGAAATCGCCGCGAGAATTTACTGTTACTTTTGCGGAGCGCTTCTTCCGGGTTGATTTTCCAGCGTCGGGCGATGTTGGCCATGACGAACAGCACATCGCCGAGTTCACTTTCAATGCGATCCCGCTTTTCCGGATCGTCGACAGGTGCATCGGTAATCACCTCGGCGTCGACAGTGGCCGGCACATCCGGGATGCAACCCTCGTCGAACAGTTCCTCTGCCAACTCGTCGATTTCTTCCTGAAGTTTGGCGAACAGCATGTCACGCTGCGGAAAGTCGTAACCGACCCGGGCCGCTTTGTCGGTGATGCGGGCGGCACGCGCCAACGCCGGCATGTCGACCGGAATGCCATCCAGCTTCGATTCGCGTCGCTTTTCTGACTGCTTGATGCGGTCCCAGTTGCGTACGACCTCGGCTGGCGTGTCGGCATTAGTGTCGCCGAAAACGTGCGGATGCCGTTCGATCAATTTGTGGGTCAGACGTTCAATGACGTCGATCAGGTTAAACCGTCCTTCGTCGGCACCAATCTGCGCGTCGAGGACGATTTGCAGCAACACATCGCCCAGTTCTTCGACGATGGCGTTGTCGTCTCCCGAATCGATCGCTTCGAGCAATTCGTATGTCTCTTCGAGCGTGTAAGGTTTGATCGTTTCGAGCGTTTGTTCTCGATCCCAGGGGCAACCATCGGGCGAACGCAACCGAGCCATCACATCGCACAGCTTGAGGAAGGCCGGCCCGATCACAGCGGGATCGGGGGGAGTGCCCGGGACTGGTTTCTGAGGTTCTTCGGAAGCAGCGGACATAAATTCTTCAGGCGATTTCCAAGGAGTTTTTGTCGGATCAAAGTGGTGGTCGATCAAGTCGCATGGTATTGCGATTTCCGAGTGGCGTCAAAGCGGCCATGGTGGCTCAGGGGTATGCCGACGACAGGATCAAATGAAGCAGCTTCGCGCCCCACATCTTCATGCGAGACACATGGTTCCGCGGCCGAATTGTGGCATGATCCGGCAGACTTTTCCGCGTTCTGGAATGTTCGCGACTTTTTTACTTGGTGCCGGTTTAATACGATAGAGACATCATTGGCTATCGTTGTATGGCGTTCATTGAGAGCAGTTTGCTCTGTTTTATGCCCGCGAAGAGTGGTTTTCAGTAGGTTTATACCGTGTGATCGCGAGGCAGGGCGGTTACAGGTTTACTAAAAGCGTCCTAGTTGTCCCCAAGCCGTTTGTCAGGAGAAGTGTCGATGATACTGTCCCGAAATCGAATCGTATTGATGCTGTTTGGATTGACGATTTGCGTTGCCGCGTATTCTCAAGAAACCGATGCCAAACCAAAAGAGCAGCCAGAAATCGATCGCGAATCGCTTGCTGCTGCATTCTCGAAGAAGTTGACCGGGGCGGCGCTGGTCGGTCGTTTCAGCGTTGAAGGCCGCAACGACGACAAACCGCCGTCTCCTGAACGATACGAATTGGCCAATGTGCAACACCTTGGCGGCGATCTGTGGCTGTTTGCGGCGCGCATTAAGTATGGCGAGCACGATGTGACCGTACCCATCACGCTGAATGTGATGTGGGCCGGCGACACGCCTGTCATTACGCTTACCGATTTTACGATCCCCGGTATGGGAACGTTCACCGCACGCGTACTGTTTTATGGAGATCGCTACGTCGGCACATGGCAGCACGGAAAAGCGGGCGGGCATATGTGGGGAAACATTGTTCGCGATGAGAAAAGCGCCGTCGGCGAAGGGGACGATTCCAAGGCGAAGGCGGCCCCATCCGATAAATGAGGGGGGACGGCGTTTATTGAACCCTGCGGTATGCGGCACGGCAACAGTCGATGAGGGGAGCTTATGCGGACCACCTGGCAACTCCGAATGTTGATTCTACTCGTGGTTGCCGGATTAATCGGCATTGCGAGTCGTAGCGACTTCCTGAAGAAATCGCCCGCCGCGCAGCGACCGCAGATTTCACCGAAGCGATCGGCCTTCGTCACATTGCCGCCGCTGACCGAATTCCAAGTGACCAGCACAATCGATGGGACAACGCAACCATCGACGATTTGGGCCCCTCCCTCTGCGAAATCGGAACCGACGCCGTTGTTTGTGTTCGTCCATTCCTGGAGCAGTGACTATCACCAAGACAATTCCAAATGGTTTCGCGAGGCGGTCCCGCGCGGCTGGATCTACCTGCATCCCAACTTTCGCGGCGTGAACGACAAGCCGCAGGCGTGCGGTTCCCATCTGGCCCGGCAGGATGTGTTAGACGCCATGGATTATGTCTTGGCGAACTACAATGTTGACACCAGTCGGATTTATCTCGCCGGCTCTTCGGGCGGCGGGCATATGTCGATGCTGATGTCGGGTTACCATCCCGATCGTTTTTCGGCAGTCTCGGCGTGGGTCGGCATTAGCGATTTGGCAGACTGGTACCGCTTTCACGCGCGCACCGGCATTCCTCAACGATACGCACGAATGATCGCCGCTTCTTGTGGTGGGGCACCAGGGACCTCTACAGAAGTCGATGCGCAGTATCGCGAGCGATCGCCGATTTACCATATTCACAACGCGGTCGGTTTGCCGCTCGATATCAATTCCGGTGTTTATGATGGCAAAACAGGTTCGGTGCCGATTCTGCAATCGCTGCGGGCATTCAATGCCGTGGCTCGGGCTGGGGATCACACCGAAATTCCGGAAGACGTTATGGAAAAGTTGTGGGCCACGGGGCGGCTAGCGAATCCTCAGCCGTCGGATCTCGAGCCGGATCCGACGCACGAACGCAAGATCCATCTTCGGCGTCATGCAGGGCAAGCTCGCGTTACGATCTTTGAAGGCGGACACGAGAGCTTTCCATTCGCTGCTTGTAGCTGGTTGGCGAAACAACAGCGCGAGACGGACCCCGCAAAACTGAAACAATCCGAGTTGCAATAGATCGCGCAAAAGAAAAAGGCAGGGCTGAATATGAAAGAGTTTCGTCGGCGAGATTTCTTGGCGAGTTCGGGCGCGACCGCTGCCGGCTTAGCGGCATTGACTTCCGCAGCGCATGCCGCCCAGTCGGAAGAGGGCGACTCATCAATCGGCAAAACTGCGCATACTCGGTTTGCGGTCAACATCGAAATGTGGTGGAAGAATTTGCCGTTTCTGGAACGCATCAATCAAGCTGCGGCGCTTGGCTTTCCCGCGGTCGAGTTTTGGCCTTGGAAAGAAAAAGACATTTCGGCAATCGCGCGTGCATCGACCGAGTTAGGGATTTCGATTGCGCAATTTACGGCGTGGGGATTCCGTCCGGGCCTCAACGATCCGGCAAATCATCGACAGTTCGTGCAGGCGATCAAAGATGGTTGCCAAGTTGCCAAGCAATTGAACTGCCCCATGATGACGGTTGTTGGCGGAGATGATCAGCCGGGAATGACTCAGGAGCAGATGCACGAGAATATTATTGCCGGCCTGAAGCAAGCCGCCCCAATCGCCGAGGACAACGATGTGATGCTAATCCTCGAGCCGATGAACATCCGCGTCGATCACAAGGGACATTGCTTGTACGGCAGCGCGCCGGCGATTCACATCTGTGAAGAAGTCGGGTCGACTCATGTGAAAATCAATTGGGATTTGTATCACATGCAAATCACCGAAGGCGACTTGTGCGGACACCTTCGGGAAGGCTTCAAAGCCGGCCAAATTGGATACTTGCAGCTGGCGGATCATCCGGGCCGGAATGAACCGGGCACCGGCGAAGTTCATTATAACCGAGTGCTGCGGGAAGCTTACGATTTGGGATATCGCGGCTTTGTTGGGTTGGAGTGTCGACCGCTCGATACCGAATTAGAAGCCGCTCGGCGGGTGGCTGCCACTGACATCTGGTAATTATCGGGCCAACGAACAATATGCTGCTCCAATCTGCCCTGGGATTCCCGTTGAACTAAGTGATTCCGCAAGGCACACTAGAGGTGCAGGTGGAATGCTCTCAGACATCTTTCGATAGCAAATCCAACGTGTCCGATGAGTTGTTCCGCCACAGATCTGTTCCCAATTCAGGACTAGAATCCCCCGTCAGTCCGAAACGATTCGACAAATCAGCGATTGAACGGTTTAGCTCCATGACAATCAGCGTCACCTGTGGGAGTTGCAACAAGGAATTCAAACTCAAGGACGAAGCTGCAGGGATCAAGTTCCGTTGCAGCCGCTGCGGGGAACGTGTACGTGTTCCGTCGAAATCTAGCCGCACCGAGCGAGCGAAACCAAAGCCGGAACCGGAGCTCCGCGCTGAGGATTACCTGGAACCGGTTGACGACGATGATGCCGAATTGTCGACCGAGGACTTCTTAGAGCCGGTCGATGACGACTCGGGGAAATTGTCGACCGAGGATTACCTGGAACGTGTCGACGACGACTCGGGGGAATTGTCGACCGAAGACTTTCTGGAACCGGTCGACGACGACGAATTCGAAGATGACGAGCCAAGGCGGAAAAAACCAACTCGCCGGAAAAGTGAGTCGCAACGGCGACGTCAACCGGCGTCGAAAGGCCAGGCCCGCCGGCCTAAGCCGTTCGATCGGCGACCGGTCCGAACTGGGAGCTTTAATTTCAACCGCCTGAATGTCGTTATGGCCTTTGGCGGGCTAGTGATGATGTTCATCGGCTACCGGGAGTATTCGCTGGTTTCGCTTTCGATGCCGACTGCCAAGACGATCAGCATGGCGGATTTGTTGGAAGACGGGCCGGGCGACAATATCCATCTGCACATCACGAATATGTTGCTGTGGGAAGGTGCCTATGTTTACGAAGCCGATTCCGAAGATGGGCCATTCACCATGGTGTGGATTCCTGCGATCTCGTCGGATAGCGAGACCGGGCAACAAGTGCTAGCGGGCATCGAACGCGGTGCCTCTCCGACGGGCCACCCTCCCAACATTCAAATGATTCTGAGGACTGACAGTTGTGTTGACGAGAATGCGGTTGGCCAGCTCATGCTTCAGGGGCTGCAGACCGGCATCAAGGGCATGATCATTAATGAAATCACCAGTTTAGGTTCCGATGAAAAGAAACTGTTGAGCGAAGAGTATCCGGGAGTCGACTTCGAGCAATGCTACATCTTTGAACAAGGCCGCGAACCGGCCGGACGATTCAAAATGGTGGCATTGATGTTTGGGGGAACGTTGCTGTCGCTTGCGGGCGGCTTTCTGTTACTCGGGACCTACGCGAGGGAACCTCAAGGATTGGTTGGCTTGGCAGGGTATGCCGTTATTGCCGTGACGTTGTCGGTTTATTTTTCCTTCGGAGGGCGCGCCGACGAGGGTCCACCGGTTGCTGCGGCCGAAGCAGGCGAAGATGTCCAGCAGCGCGAAGAGGCTGCAACGGATTCGACCGACGAAGAATCAGAACCGTCGCCTCCCGACGTTGACGTTCGCGAGTTGGCCGGAAGCAGCCGACCACAATCGGAGCCTGAAGCTGCGCCTGCAGGGTCTGAATCTGCACCCGCAGTTTCTGTTGCGGAGACCACCGTCGCGGAAGCTCAGCCGGAAAACACTCAGCCGACCCCATCTGTGTCGCCAACTGTTTCTGAGCCGAAAGAAGAAAAACAAATCGTTCCGTCGAGCGGTATCCCGGTGACTTCGTCGACTCCGCTTGCGGCAGGGGACACGTTGCAGGCGGAATGGGCCGGTAGCTGGTATGAGGTTCAAGTGTTGGAGGTGCTGCCCGGCGACATGGTCAAAATTCATTGGACCGGTTGGGCATCGACTTGGGACCGACCGGTCCCGCGGTCAGATTTGCAGATGCCGCCTGGAAGTACGGCGACGGCATCGACCGGAGCCGCCGGAACGGCAGCGCCTGCTGGTACACCGACGCCTGCAGCAATTCCGACGGAATGGAATGTCCAAGTCGATCCGCCCACAGTGCCCGTGGAGTTTGCAGCGGCTGCCGAGATTAACGTTCCGGCGCCGGATGGCTCGATCAAGTACGCATCGTTGCCCAGCGAGTTCGTGGCGATCGGTGGTGGATCTTCGCGTCGCGAACTGCGGGACATTTGGAGCCTAAAAACTGGAAAGAAGTACGGCAGTATCGGCGGTGTTCCGTATATGCATCGCTACGCAGCTGTGAGTCCCGGGGGAGATTATTTTGCCGTCAAGCCGACGTTTGAAGACGAAGTTCTCGTTTGGGACGTGCAGGCGGGCGAAGGGCTGCGAAAGATTCTGGCCGGAGAGAATCCCGGGCAGTTGTCGTTTTTGGATTTTGCCGGGCCGCATCGCATGGTGACATTGGGCAGCGGTACGATGATGGTTTGGAAACTGCCGGAAGGCGAGGTCGAGTCGACCTTCAAACTGCCCGATTGGTTTGATGCAAAATCAGTCGCATTTAGCCCCGGCGGCCGGTATGTGACCGCCCTGTACGACTGGAGTAAGAAGCTACGGTTTTACGACACGACAACCGGTGAAATCGCGGGCGAGACTTCGAATCCCTCGGAGACGGGATGCGCCGGTTTGGTGTTTTCCGACGACGGAACGGAGTTGGCGGGGCTGTTTGCCGGCAGTTTCAAAAAGACGAGCCTCGTTTGCTGGGACGTTGCGACTGGTCGGGTTTTGGATCATTTCGAGTTGGAACAGGATCTGCAAAGTAAGATTCCTGGTGCGTCGAAATACCAGGGACGTGCTTTGGAATGGTTTCCCGACAAATCGAAATGGCTGGTTTATGGGCACGCCATTGTCGACCGTCAGGTGGGGCAACCGGTTTGGAACATTCCAGTCGATCCGTCCGCCAGCAAGATTCCACCGCGGCGCCCGGTCGATGATCAACATGTGGCTTTGATCGGAGGGTCCAATCGCAGCCCGGTGATTAAATCGTTCGAAATCCCGGTGGAAACGGTGGAGAAGGCCAGCGAGATTGTGGCCGGTGGCGGTACCGCCGTCGACGTCGGCTTGCCTCCACTATCCCAGGCTGATTGGTCGGCCACGTTGAAGCTGAATCTCGATGAAAGCCCAGGTTGGCAGGTTCCGTCCATTCTTGTGGCAGATCCGGTCGAGCCGTTGATGTCCAAACCGATTGAAATCGACGCCGCGGGTCGGACGATCGAGTCGGCGATTCTGTCCGGATCAGATACAGCACGGCTGTTGGTGGCGGCGAACAGAACGGGAACACAAACTGCGCAAGAGATTGCCCAGCGGGCACGCAGTCGCTTGGCGTCGGCGAATGGCACTGGCGAGGATGCTGCGCCGGCGAACGGTCCGGTCAGTTTGGAAATGTACGATTTGCTGACGTCCGAGCAACTGAAGGCTATTCCGATCAACTACCCGGCACAGCTTTTGGGGTTCAGTCTTGACGGAACCAGGGCGGCTTTGAAAGCTTCCGAATCGCCAGAACGCATCGATGTGTGGGATGTTGAAACCGGCTCGCATGTTGCCGGTTGGCGTCCCTATGAGAAAATCGCGGGTGACAACCAATCGGGGCGCTCCGGAAGGTACAATAAACTTCATGTGGCTGGGGCAGTGTTCGTCGATGCCAACCACTTGCTCACGTTGAATAACGGGGCCTACGGAAGAGAGAAGACCCTCGTATTGTGGGAGTTGCCCGCTTGCCGCGCAGTCTATCAGCTTGATGGTCCGGAAACTCCCAAACTCAGCCCTGATGGGAGCACATTGGTTGTTTCTCATGGCGAAAGTTTGCGATTTATTAACGCGTTGACTGGCGAGATTGCCGGGTCGTTATCGACGAAGGGTCGTGTCGATGCCGTTGGGTTTCATCACAAGGGAAATCGGATCGCTGCTACGATGACCTTTCCCGGTGGGAATTGGCTGACCGCTTGGAACGTCCAAGATGGATCGGTGGCCTTCGAATTCCCGTTGCCTCGCAGTGGAAGTTCGCTGCAATGGTGTGGCGACGATTATGTGCTGCTGAACGATTCGGCACTGATCGACGTCGAACGCGAGATGGTCGTATGGACCTATCAATTGCCCTGGGGTCGGCACGTTTCGCAAAACCCCGATGGCCGGCATTGGTACCTTGTTCAAGTTTCCGGCGGAAAGCCATCGGTCCGATTGAACGCCGTAACTCTTCCTGGTCCGCAGCTTGCCGACCGACTTGCCACCGAGAACCCCAAACCGTCCATGGTTTTGGAACCGGGTGACAGCATCAGTATCAATCTGCAACTGATCGGTTCGATCGGTGGTCGCAACTTCACCAGAGATGTAGCCACAAATTTGCAAAGCCGATTCGCAAAGCACCGAATTCGTATGACAAACAGTTCGGGGCCGACTTTCCGCATGAACATGTCCGAGAAAAACACCGGTGAAACGGCCGAGTTTCGGGCGATGGGATTCCGCAACGAAAGTGGCATGAAATCGATTCAGGTCAAGCAGATTGAGGTAAAGCTCGCACTCGAATCCGGCGGCACGACGCATTGGGAGCAGAATATGGTCTTTCAGAATGCCTCATTTGGGATGCAGCGCATTCCCGAAGGGGAGTCGATCGAGTCATACCTCGACAAGCAAATGCGACAACAGGCCGCCGATTATGTGTCGAATCTGGAACCACCCATCTATGTCTTTGCCGAAGGGGCAAGTATCGGACTCGGGCAGTCACAGCTGCCGGCCAATTCTTTCGCCGGCCGGTGACGATGAGATCGACTGCTGCCTGCTAATCGTTTGCAGGCAACCTTCGATCGCCGACATGACCATCGTTTATTGAATTTCGTCGGCTGGGTCGTCGTTCGCTTTGAAGTCTTCCGGCTTGACGTAGAACTCGGTCAAGTCGATGCCCCCTTTGGCCTCCATTTCCAACAATTGCAGCCGTTTCTCGATTCGTTGCAGACGTTGCTCGAGCGCGGGGTGAATGATCGGGCCTTCGTCCGCAGGTAGCGTGCGAGGGACTGCCGGATAGTCGAGCTGTCGCTGCAAAGCAGCAAACATGAACAACGGATCTTTGCCGCGATTCGCTTTGGCTATGCGGCCCTCCTTGGTACCGAACAGAATGGGGTAGGGGGCTTTGAAATCTTCATCGCCGCTCGAGCGGATATGCTCTTCGACGGCGTATTCGGAGCGGGCGTAAAGCAGGTCGCCGAAATCGGTTGTGCCCAATTGATGCCGAAGTTTCAAAATCCACTCCTGCCACCGTTCGTCAAACATCGGGTCGCCGGCCATGGCCGTCATGCCGTGGTCATACCCGAGGCGATTGCGCGCGACGCACTCAAACTGAAAGATGAACAGTCCTGCCTGCGTCACTTTTTCTGATCGGTACAGGGCCTCGCGTTCGAGAATCTCGAGGGCAACTTTGTGGTCGAAGCGAGAGCGAACTTCTTCCGACTGTGTCATCACGAATGTCTGAAACGGCGTGAAATAGTGGGACAGCAATGCCATGCCGTCACTGATCCGTCCGTTCAAAATGACCTCGCCCGACAAGAACTCCAATGCCATCGGTAGCTTTGTTGTACTGAGGATTTCCTCGTGAATGCTGGTGAGAATCTCTTGGGCCGGCGAATTGTCGTCCAATCGTTCGCGATAGACGCGAAAGAAGTACGCCTGCTCGATGTATTCTTCCCGGTCCAGGAGAGGGGTGGTTTCCGATGCCACGTTGAGATGGGCTCCAGTTGTCACGCGTCTTAATGAAGAGTGGGTCATGCACCCGGTGAAATCAAAACCCGATCATGGACCAAAATCGTTCTTCCCGAGCTTGTTCACATCAAGCTGTCTTGTGACGCAACAGAGTGGTTGCCGGATCAGCCGGCCTGTCCGGTCAAATCCTCCATTAAGCTTGGGCCGCGGCACGACTCGGGAATTCTTCCCAGATTTCGATGCGAAATCAGCTCCGCGACGATACTGATGGCGATCTCAGGCACGGTTTGCGAACCGATATCGAACCCGATTGGGGCATGCACGCGGGCCAGCGATTCAGCGGCAATCCCTTCGTGCAGCAAATCATCGAGAATGAGTTTGATCTTACGCTTACTTCCGATCATTCCAACATACGCGGCCGGCGATTCCGCCAGATGGTACAGGGCTTCTTCGTCGTGGTTATGTCCGCGCGTTACGATAATGCAGTAGGTTCCCGCATCGATCTCAAGTCCACTCAGACCGGTGTCGATCGGTGCGACAATCAGTCGTTTCGCATCGGGAAAGCGCTGCGGATTGCAGTATTCCTCTCGGTCGTCGACGACCCAGACATCGAAATCGACTTGGGCGGCCAATTCGGCTACTTTTTGCCCCACATGTCCACCGCCCACGATAATCAGGCGGCAACGTTTCAACAGAGGCAAATAAGATATCCCCGAGGCCACATACGGGCGCGGTCGCTGCGAGAGTTCCCTGAGGTTCGATTGAAAGTTTCCCGGCAGTTCATCGATGGCGCGTGACGCAACCAGTTGCCCCGCCCCGTCGATGAGGAATCGGTCGGCGGCAGTGCCCCCGCCCGCTTTTTCCGGATCGATGACGATGCCTTCCGTGCATCCCACACCCGCGGCAATCATCTCTGAGAACTTTTGGAAATAGGAGACGTCGTCGCCGTTGCGCACGGGGTCGACCAGCATTTTCATTCGCCCGCCGCAAATCAATCCATCGTCCCAGCCGTAGTCGCTGTCGAGCTGAAATGTCAATAACTCGGCCGACCCCTTGTCCAGCAAATGAAGCGCACGCCGTTTGACCTCGGCTTCGACGCAGCCGCCCCCCAGTGTTCCGGTTTGCGAACCGTCGGCATAAACCAGCATTGCTGCGCCGGCTTTTTGTGGTGTTGATCCGCGAGTCTCGACCAGTGAAGTATATGCGACGTCATTACCGCTGCGGACGGCTTGCTCTAAATCGAGAAGGATTTTGCGCATCGAAGTCTCTTCATGGTTGTCAGATCGTGAGGAATCACTACCTCAATAGTAACCGAGCGCAACTGCGGAACCAACTGCCTGATCGCCCGGATCGGCTGTTCTACGACGAGCCGACTCGCGCTGGCGACGAACAGAATTCAACCGGGCGATGACTAATCAGCCGCAAAGCAAATCACTTCACCGGATTTGGTCGACAGGTACAACCGACCTTGAGCGGCGGAAAGGCCGTCGAAGACCGGCTGGCTATCCAAGTCGTGGGTGGCCTGATGGGTTCCGTCCACGGTCGACACCGCCTGCAAACTGATACCCTCGTGGCCTTCGTAGGCGGCCAGCGATTCGTGTGTCGAGCCATGCGGCCCTGCGAAGAAAAGTGTATCGCCTGCCAGAACCATGGCCCGCACCTCGGGTTGAACTTTTTCTTCCCACTTCAGATCGACCAGCGATTTGGGCGGTGCCTTTTTGCCGCGCCGTTGCTCTGCCGGTTTGGGAGCTTCTTCAGGCATTTTCAACGTCTTGGACGCGGAGAACAATCGGTAGTATTCGCCCGTAGTCCACTGTCCGGCATTACCACGCGGGTAAATATTGCGGCCGAATCCGTAAATGGTGTTGTCATTGCACACGAGTAATCGGCCCGCTGGGAATTGATTTCCCGATTGATGCCAGCCGCCCCAACCAGAGCGAAACTGATCGCCGAACAACCAATAACTGCGATGCCACCACGAATCGTCCAGGAATCCGGTTGGGCTGAACAGGTGCAGTCCCCCCTTCGGTTGCAGTGCAAGATCGGCGTTGAACTTGACATCGCGCATATAAACGGATTCCCCGTCGCCGGTCAGAATGTCGGGCAACCCGGTCGGCATATCGAAACCGGAGATCGCATCTCTAGGTTGCTCGCCGGTTTCCGGGTCGCGGCCGGAGAATGTGTATTCAGAAAGCACGTCGCCTGTCGCTGGGTTGAGGGCGTACAGATAGATTCCGCCGTCAACAAACGACGAGCGACCGGCGGCAAAATAAACGCGATCCTGTTGAACCAACACACTGCCGTGCACGGGCCAAGCCGATTCCAGTGCCCCTTCAACAACAATGCGACGGTCGATCGGACCGGCTCGGAATCGCCAAGCCAACTGGCCATTGGCCGCATCCAAACAGTAAACATATCCGTCGGCCGATCCAAAGATCGCCCGGCCGCCTTGTACGGTTGGCGGGCTGTCAATTCGGCCGCTTGTGGTGTACGTCCAAATCGAATCTCCACTCGATGCATTCAATGCATGAATCGTGTGCGCGTCGACTTCAGCAACGTAAACGATACCATCGGCTACCACAGAGCTGCTGATTCTCCCACCGATCGCGGCTCGCCACGCAGGTGCCACCTTCGCGGAGACTGAAATCGTCGTCGACCCAGAGCGCTCGGCATCACGACGATACATGGGCCAATCACCAGCTCTAGTCGTGACCGCAGCTTGGTCGTTTTTCGCAAGACGATCGTAAGCAGGACCTGTCTGCAGACGAGGTACGTCGAGTTCTTGCCGCGTGGGCAAAACGACCGACGATGCGAGCGCATTAAAACCGTTGAGCTTGGTCTTCATGTAGCAGGCGCACGTATGCGGTGGGACGTAGAGCAATCCGTTCGCCGGCATAATCCCGAACTGACAAGTTCCGCGGATCCAATGGTTAGGCTCGGCGTGCCCGGTCTCCAGGTTGATGAATTCAACCCCGGCCCGCCCCGTTAGGACGAACTTCTCCGTCGCTCGGTTGCGATAGCAACGGGCATGGCTCATGCCTGGCGTGTAAAACTCCAAATCACTGGGACGAGTTCGTTTGACGATTCCGGTCGAAGGGTCACGAGCTTCGGTAATGCCGGGATCGCGTGCACGGACCAAATCGCCCGTCCACAGCAGGCCATCGGTCAGCAACACATCGACCGGGGCGTTGTAACCTTCGCGACATTCGGTGCTCCACAGTTTTTCACCGGTCTCCGCAGAAAATGCGACCAGCTCACCCGGCGGCGACTGGCCACCCTGAAACGTCACTGACAAGTCCAGTTTCTGCGGATTCGCATCGTCAGCCACCTCTTGAGGGGCTTCGCGGTCAGCCGACATCACGATATCGTCATAAACGACCAACGTCGGCACAGACCACGCAGGCCGTTTAACACTCGACGGTCGTGGGGTGCGCCAGTTTGGCGTTCCGCTATTTGCATCCAAGCAAACGACCGCTCGTGTGTTTTGTAAAACGACTCGGTCGCCCATGACTGCCAACGTTTGCCCAAACAAGTCCGCCGTGTCGTCGTCAGTTTTGTGCCACAGTAAGTCGCCGGTTTTTGCATCGAGGGCGACAACTTCTTTTCGGACAGAGGACACCGATTCGCCGCGCCGGACGGCTGCATCGACAGCCCTTTGTTCTTCGAGGTCGCCGATGACCAAAAAGATTTTTCCGCCAGCGACGATGACTTCTTCTGTTCCTTCGGTATTTTGATACGTTCTTTTGATTTCCCCTGTGGCCGCATCGAGTGCCACCAAGGGTTCGCCGTATCCCAGCGTGACATAAACTTCGTCACCGACTGCCACTAAACGGCGAGGGAGATCGGTCGGGCCGGAGCGAAACGGTCGGTGTTCCGTCTCCCATCGAGGAATCGCTTTCTGCCAGAGCAAAACGCCATTGAACGCGTCGCGTGCAAACAAGGTCCATTTCGAGGGTAAGTTTACCGACGCGATCGGTCCTTCGTCGGCAATATAGAAGATACGTCCACCTGCTGAGACGACTGCGCTGACCGTGGCCAGTACTTCGTGCCCGCGCGCCCATTTGGGGCCTCCCACCCATTGGAGATGTCTCGGGGGACCAACCACTGAATCTTTCGCGACCGAGTTGTTGCTGGGATCGTGCAGGAAGTGCGTCCATTCATCGATGTTGCCGGGACGAGGCTTCGTTTTCGAGATCCAACTTTCGCCTTGCTTGATGTAGGCCACCCCTTCGGGACACAAGACTCGGTCGATTTCCTTGTCGGTCAATCCGAGCCGTGATTCGATCACCAAAAGGTTGACAAGATTATCGGAATAGGGGAGTCGGCCGCCTTCGAACAACTCGACGGAGACTTTTCCGTAGAGTCCTTGGGAGCGAATATGTTTCCGAGCGGTGGCGATTGCTTGTGCGTCTGAGGCGAGACCATGCACGAGGTATCTCTCGTTGGCTCGCAAGGCGGATGTCAATTGGCCATCAGCACAGCCAACATGGACGACAACCCCGCCTTGAATCGCTGTTTGCTTCAGGATCGAATCGGCGAGTGTTCGTGCGTCGGTTGACTTGTCCGATTGAGCGAACGCCTTTGCGGCCGGCAGTCCGCAAGTAGCCGACAAGAAACAAATCAAAAGCAACGATGCACCGCGACGCGAAGCCATTCGGGTATGCATGGGAATCGCCTGACAATTATAGGATTGGGAGTGAAATTCGAGAGACCGTAGCCCCATCATCATCGTTGGCACGACACAATGCAACACTCGCACGCGCAACTCGGGGGCAGAATTGTGCAGCTTGACGTTGGAATTGAATTTTTGACGACATCGCGTTTCAGCGACCGAGAAACGGGCCGAAAGGGATTCGATTTATTTCGCTACCAGTCCGTCGGAGAAAGAATCGTTGAGTTCGTGGGCCGTTACTCAGCGGGCACTTCCAGCTCTTCGCGCAGCTGATTGAGTTCGGCTTTTAGATCGGCAACGACCGCTTGATGTTCCGGGGAATTGTAGATGTTTTGATACTCATGCGGATCGTTCTGCAGGTCGACTAGCTCCCAGGCTGGTTCGCCTCCCCAATCGTTACTGTAATAATGGATTAGCTTGTAACGCTCGGTTCGGACGGCGTAATGGCGGGCCACATTGTGCGATCCCGGTCGTTCGTAATAGTGATAGTAGAAGGATCGCCGCCAGTCACTGGGTGTTTTGCCTTCCAAAATCGGACGCAAACTTCGTCCCTGCATGTCGCTGGGAATCGGCACGCCGGCGAAATCGAGAATCGTGGGTGCGTAATCGACGTTGAGTGAAAACGCATCGGTAACGCTGCCGGCTATAATCCCTTTGGGGTACCGAATGACCAGCGGAACGCGCAGCGCCTCCTCGTAAACAAATCGTTTGTCGTACATGTAATGATCGCCGACAAACATTCCATTATCCGATGTGTAGATGACAATGGTGTTTTCGGTCAGCCCAGTTTCGTCGAGAAAGTCGAGTAGCCGCCCGACGTTTTCATCGACCGAAACCATGATCCGTTTGTAATCCTTGACGTATTGCTGATACATCCAGTTTCGCAGCTCGTCTCCTTGCAAGTCGCCGGGGGATTCTTTGCGGAAGCGCTGGCCCCACGCCGTCCACTTCTTGATGAAGTCGGGAACCAGGCGATTGGTCGCCTTTTGGACCGGGGCAGCTCGCTTGCTGTAATCGTCGTGATAGGTTGCAGGGAAGGGGACGTCTGCTTCCGTAAATAGCGATTCGTGTTTCAGCGCGGGAACGAATTGGGCATGCGGGGCTTTGTGGTGGTACAGAAGCGCGAACGGCTTCTGCTGATCGCGATTGCGCAACCAGTCCATCGCCAAGTCGGTAATGATGTCGGTGACATAACCTTGGTGCCGTTTACTTTCACCCATTTCGATCAAGACCGGGTTTCGATAGACCCCTTGCCCCGGAAGAACATTCCAATAATCAAATCCGGTCGGTGCGCTGCCCAAATGCCATTTCCCGACGACCGCCGTTTGATAGCCCGCCCTTTGCAGCATCTTGGGAAACGTTTGTTGGCTGCCGTCGAATTTCGGCCCGTTCATCAATTGGCCGTTCTTGTGGCTGTATTTTCCGGTCAGCAGCACAGCCCGGGCGGGAGCGCACAAGGCATTCGTGCAGAAACTATTGCGGAATCGAATCCCTTCCTGGCCGATTCGGTCGAGATTGGGGGTCTCTGCCCGTGAATCGTCGTAGGCCGACATCATCTGTGTGGCATGATCGTCGGTCATGATATAGATGATGTTGGGCGGTTCGTTGGCCGATTTCTGCGTGGAATCCTGTGCGAACAATGGCGAGGTCGACAAAAGCAGGCTCATTGCTATTAGCCAAGTCGCGAAAGTCTTTGAGATCGGCATCTCGGAATCCTTGGTTAGAAGACTTCGGCAAAGTGCCCGTTTCGAATCCACGTTGATGATTGATGAATTCAATGTCGCGCCTGAATTCGAATTGGTGTGGAGAATCGATTCTTCATCTCGCGCGGTAGTTGAAAAACATTACCATCGATGTTCGAAAAGAAAATTGACGATTCCGAGGGTTTCCGCCCGTGGCCGTCCGCCCACAGCGCAAAGAAGTCGGGATGTGGATCGACCGGTCGGCGGGCATAGGTGTGATTGCGCTCGCTGCCGGCCGTCAGTTGCCCCGATTTGATCCACGATTCTCCTCGATCGTGGCTGGTCCACATCGCGATCTCCCCGCCGGGATTGTAGGGCTGCGGGCCGGTTTCGGTCGGGGCAACAATCCGCCAGTCGTTGTCAGCTACGATCCAAAGTTCCCCAAAGTCGTAGTTGTTGTCCGATGTCGTGATCGGATGAATGTCCCAGGTTGATCCGGTCCAGCGGGCGATCGTCCAGGTCCGCGGATCGTTCCCCGGTCCCGATTCGTAACCGCCGCTAGTGATGTACAACAACACCGGTCGATCGTGAGAGTCGAAGCGAATGTCCTTCAAATAGACATTTAGCCCTTCAGCAGCGTAGTCGTGAACCAAGGCAGCGTTCTCTGCCGTTGTCAGCGGCAACTCGAGCGGTGTACCGTCGACCGTTTGCCAGGTTTTCCCGACATCGGTCGTTTCGATGTAATACAGATTGGTCCGCCAATTGAGCCCCTTACCGTCGGGATGATAGTTGAACATGCTACCGGCACGATTCCGGCCCAGCCCGCTGATTTGGTAGTGCCCTTCGTCGATCGCGGCCAATCGTTGCCATTCGCTCCAGTTCACACCGTCAGCACTGTGCATGAAACAAATCGTCCGCTTGGCCGGGTAGCCGTACCGCGTGAAGAAGCAGACAAAACCGTTTGTCGGGTCATGCCAAGCCTGCATGTATGAAAAGTTCGTGATCGGTACGCGCTGGTCGCCGTCGACACGCGTGGCAGGAACAAGTTCGAATTCGTCGATGTCATAGGGCTGCTTGCTACGATGGATGTACGACGGACGGCTCGTGCCGTGCGACGTGGAGAAGATCCAAACATAGCCGGCGTCGTCCATCGAAATGACCGGGTTGTCGTGGGCGTCGCTTGTTTGTTTGTCGAGCAGAATTGTCGGGCGCGGAACGGTTTTCGTGTTGTGATCGAAGTACGACACCATGTGAATCAGCCGGCGGTTGTTGTCCTTGGTTGCTCCCCCGTAGCAGAAGAAAGTTTTGTCGACTTCCGGCCGATAGATGGCAAACGGTTTGTGTTTTGCGCAGTAGGTGCCGAGTCCGCCGCTGTATTTGTAGACGTATTCGTCGTTCGACGGCTGATTGAAATACCAGATCCCGCGATAGCCGTCGGCTTTTTGGTTGAGCGTAATCGCTGTATTGGTCGTCGGGCGATCCTGCCCAAAGCAGAAGACTCCGGGTGTGACACTGACGATGAATAAAAGAGCGAGAGATCTCTTCGCTCGCTTTGAACGAGGATTGCGTTGGTTGAGAGGCGTCATACGTCAGTTCTCTGTAGAGACGGCATACGGGGAACGAGATCTTACGGTGCAGGTATCCAATTGAGTTGTTTCCACCAGGCGACGTCGTTCGATTGCGCCGGACCGTCGGTGCTGCGTCCCTCTTTCACGATACGGGTGATTCGTGTTTTGAGACGGTCGACGACTTCGGGATGGTCGGCTGCGACGTTACTCTCTTCGCTTGGATCGGTTTCCAAGTTGTACAACTCGTAGGGAAGTTCACCTTTGGGTACTTTCGTGTTGCCGTTGGCTCCGCGTCCCAGGTTCAGCTTCCATTCGCCGTCACGAATGGCGAAGTAACCGGCCGCCGAATGGTGAATCACCGGTCCTCTCAGCGGCGACGAGAATTCGTCTGAATGAAACGCCGGCAGTAGGCTTTCGCTGTCTTCGCCGGCATCGGCTGGCAGTGTCACACCGACGATATCGGCAAATGTCGCCAACAGATCGGTCTGGCAGACCGGTTCGTTACACGATCGGCCCGCTTCGATGCGCGCGGGCCAACGCGCGATGAATGGTACGCGATGTCCTCCTTCGTACAAATCACGCTTGCCGCCGCGATACCGACCACCCGAGCGATGCTGATAGTCATCAATCCTTTGTTTGTACGTTCTTTCGGGGCCGTTATCGCTGGTGAAGATGACCAACGTGTCATCGGCTAACTCATTGCGATCAAGGGCCGCCAGCAGTTGTCCCACGCGGTAATCGGTTTCGACCATAAAGTCGCCGTACGTGCCGCAGTTGCTTTTGCCGACGAACTGTTCGACCGGGCAGACCGGCTTGTGGGGCGACGTCAGCGGTAGATAAAGAAAGAACGGTTTACCCTGTTTGGCGTCGTCGGCGACGCCGTCGATCCAACTTGTCGCCTTGTCGAGAAACCTCGCCAAGACTTCTTTGTCGACAAAATCGGCAGCGACTTCCAATTGCCCGTTCGGCCCGGGGGCTTCCAAATAGGGGGGCATCATGCGGTAACTGACAGAATCCGGTTTGTTGTCGCCGGGCTTCTTGGCGGTCCACAAACTTGCCGGCTTGGTGACGCGATTGTTTTCGAGATAGGTCAAAATTCCATAGTTCATCGAGGCGGGAATTCCGAAGAAATATTTGAACCCGCGATCGAACGGTCCGTCGACGAATGGCTGATTCCAGTCGCGTTTCCCCTTCTTCCCCGAGAATTCCATTCCCAGATGCCATTTGCCGACCATGGCGGTGTTGTAACCATGATCGCCAAGCAGTGACGCCAACGTCATGCGACCCGGTTCGATCAGGCATTCGCCCTCGGCTCCCATAACGCCATTCTTCAGGCGGGTCCGCCAACTGTAGCGACCTGTGAGCAACCCGTACCGCGACGGTGTGCAAACGGTGTCGCTGCAATGCCCGTCGGTGAACGTTAACCCCTCGCGCACAAGCCGGTCGATATGCGGCGTCTGAAACTTGGAATCGGGATTGAGGGCACTCACGTCGCCGTACCCTTGATCGTCGGTGTAAATCACGACGATATTCGGCAAATCGGATGATGGTGTATCTTGTGCCCGGAGTATGTTCGTATGGCTGGTCAGCAAAATGATCGCAAGTGTGACGGTATTCGCTAACAACGCACGACATGGAGAAAAGATCATCGGTTACTTCGTCCTGTGATGGCTGTCTATTTGTCAAAAGGGTGTAAAAAGGGGAAGCATTCTTTCGCTGGCTTTTCAGGCTTTGATGTTGCTGGTGAAGCTCCAACTCTAATTTTAGGTTTGAACAATCTGTAAGGAGCGACAACGGAGCCGGTTATGGAAAACGCTACCCTGATGAAATGCTTTGACAAAGCACTAGTTTGAAGATGACGATGGCGAATCGTCCTGTGGATTCCACCACGCGTTGAGCAATTCTCGCAGTTGTTCCACGGTATCAAAGTGGGCGGCATCGTCAATCAAGTTGTGGGATTCTTCGGGATCACCGTTCAGGTTATATAGTGCATCGCCCATGAGATATTCGTTCCACGGATGCTCGTTACCATGCGCATGCGACACGATCAATTTGAACGGGCCGCGACGCACCCAGCGGTAGGCCACATCGCGCTCCGGATGACGCAATGACGACGCATCGCCCGGATAAACTTCGCCAAAAATCGCCCGATCGGGATCAAGCTTTTCTTCACCACGTGCCGAGGGGAGCAAATCGATGCCTGGGAGATCTTTCGCGTGTTCGCCCAGACCACATGCCCCCAGCAATGTGGGGACGATATCGATGCTATTGACCAACTCGGAATGTGTCGCCGCCGTTACGTGACCGTCCCAGCGAATGAGGATTGGCGTACGCAAACCGAAATCGAACGGGGCTCGCTTGCTGCGCTTGGTGTGGTTGAATTCTGCCGGGCGTTGTGGCGCGCGATTCGTACTCGGTTCCCAACCATTGTCCACGACGAACAAGAACAGCGTGTTCGATGCCAGACCACGACTCTCAATCTGATCCACAAGCCGGCCTACGGTTTCGTCGAACTGGCTGATCGAGGCGTAGTACGGGATGTGGTGCTCCGGAATGTCGGCGTCGGCGTACAGATCGTAGTACTTTTGCGGAGAATCGTGTGGCTGATGGGGCAAGTAAGGCGCATACCAAATCAAAAATGGCTGCTCGACGACATCGTCCAAAAAATCGTCGATCGGCTGCATGGTGCGACGGCCGATTTGCAGACCAGCATCGCCGTTTCCGTGGGCGACGAATTCGCCGCTGGCGAGCCGGCGATTTCCGCCGAATTCCTGACCGGGTACTGGTTGGAAAACGGTCATCCCTTCGGTGAAACCGGCATTGGAGTAGTGGCCTTCCCAAAACTTTCCGGTTTGCAGTGATCGGTAGCCGGCATGGTCGCGGAGAAGACGGGGCAGGGTGTCGACTTCTCGAATGAGAGTAAAAGCCCGACTCCGTACGCGCATATACTCGCGAATCGATGTCATCCGATTGAACGCCGGATTGCCAGGCGGCGGGTGGTTATAGTGGATTCCATTCTGGTGCGGATACAAGCCTGTGAGCATCGTCGCCAGCGACGGACTACAAACGCTGCTGGGAACGTATGCGTTGACGTAACGTGCCGATTGTTCGGCGAGCCGATCAATATGTGGTGTGCGAACGCGACGATTGCCCATGAAGCCGAAATCGGTGTAGCACTGATCATCGGAAATAATCAGGACGATATTGGGAGGCGGATCGGTCGAGGCGTGCGCACAGGTGAACGTCAGTACGACCAGGACAAGTGCGACACCGAAACGCATTGGTTGGTATCCATTCGGCATTAGTTGTTCGGCTCGGCAGGAGCCTCGCCCTCCCGTGCCGCCATTGCTGCGCTGCTCAACTTCATTCGTTGGTAACAGAATGGTCCTGCTATCGATACTTCGAAACTAAGGATCGCGATTACACCGCAGCCGCTTCGCGAGCTTCGACCAGCATGCGAATCCAATGACCGACGTAATGTCCGTGATCGTGGAACGTACGCCCGCTGACGACGTTGCCGTCGATCACGCAAGGTTCGTCCACGAAGATTCCGCCGCACACTTCTAAATCGAACTTGCATTTGGGAACGGTAGCCATCCGTCGGCCTTTGACGCAGTCGGCATAGGCGGGAATCTCAACGCCGTGGCATACGCAGGCAATTGGCTTGCCGGCATCGAAGAAGTGGCGTGTGATTCGCACGAGGTCGTCGTCGTAGCGAATGTATTCCGGAGCGCGTCCCCCGGAGAAAAAGATGCCGGCATACTCTTCCGGGTTGACGTCGGCAAAGGCGACTTCGGCGTTAATGGTATATCCTTCCCATTCCTTGGTGATTGTCCACCCGGGTCTGACTTCGTGCATCACCATTTGGTAAAGGCGTTTTTCGGGCGCGGCGACGACCGGTTGAAACCCATCTTCCTGTAGACGGTAGTAGGGATACAACGTGTCGACGGTTTCGGTCGCGTCTCCCACGATGATGAGAACTTTATCCATTGTTTGTTCCTTTTTGGGTCATTGTCCGCGAGCGACGCGGCCACCGAGTCATTGGCAATTCACGCCAGGATGTTCTGAATGACGTTGCCATGCACGTCGGTCAGACGGAAATCGCGGCCTTGAAATCGATATGTCATTCGTTTGTGGTCGATGCCAAACAGTTGCAGCATGGTTGCGTGTAAATCGTGTACGTGTACTTTGTCTTCTGCCGCAGCATATCCCAGTTCGTCGGTTGCGCCATAGCTGGTACCGGGACGTATTCCACCGCCCGCCAAAAACATGGAAAACCCGCGAATGTGGTGGTCGCGACCTGTTCCTTGGGCCATCGGTGTACGACCGAACTCTCCACCCCAAATTATGAGTGTATCATCAAGCATGCCCCGCTGATCGAGATCCCGAATGAGCGCAGCGGTCGCTTGGTCGACTTCCTGGGCGGTGATTCCGATGGCTCGCTTAATTCCGCCGTGATGGTCCCAGGCACGATGATACACCTGAATGAAGCGGACCCCCCGTTCCGCGAGACGTCTTGCGAGCAGGCAATTCGAAGCGAACGTGCCGTCACCCGCCTGGGCTCCGTACATTTCGAAGACATGCTTCGGTTCGCCGGACACATCCATCAGTTCAGGTACGGATGTTTGCATGCGAAACGCCATTTCGTACTGGGCGATGCGCGTCGCGATTTCCGGATCGTCAATGTCTTGATTGTGGATTCGATTCAATCCGTTGATGGTGTCGACCAGGTCGCGTTGTCCACGGGATGCGACACCAGCGGGCCCCTTGACGTACGAAACAGGATCGCCACTGGCCTTAAACGGAACTCCCTGAAAGTTTGATGGCAGGAATCCGTTGTGCCATTGGCGAGACGAGATCGGCTGTGCCTGCCCGCCTTTCCCGACGGATGTCAACACGACAAATCCGGGGAGTTCGTTCGTTTCGCTGCCCAAACCATAAAGCAACCAGGACCCCATCGATGGGCGTCCGGAAATGGATGTCCCGGTATTCATAAAGGTGTGCGCGGGGTCGTGATTGATTTGCTCGGTATGGAGCGATCGGATAATGCAAATGTGGTCGGCGATTGAACCGATTTGGGGAAACTCGGAGCAAATTTCCTGCCCCGATTTGCCGAACTTCTTAAAGGGAAACTGCGGCGCGAAACATTTGAGTTCCTTTCCTTGGAGCTGCGCGATCGGTTGCCCTTTGGTCATCGATTCGGGCATCGGTTGGCCGTGTAACTCGGCGAGTTTCGGTTTTGGATCGAGCGTTTCCAAATGCGACGGACCGCCGGCCATATAAAGGTGGATGACCCGTTTACAGCGCTGCGGGAAATGCAGCTGTGATACCGCCCCTTTCCATGAACTGAGTGCCTGCGATTCGGGGCTTTGGGCTTTTGCGCCCGGCGCGCCCAGCAAAGAGGCCAATGCGAGCGAACCGACACCGCCCGCGGAATTCACCAAAAAAGTCCGGCGGTTTTGCCATGTTCGAATATCGGTAGCGATTGCCATCGTCAATATCTCGTGATGGTTTCGTGTAAGTTGAGAATCGCGCGAGCGACAGTTGTCCAAGCGGCAAGTTCGGCAGATTGGTGCATTGAATCAACGGGTCGTTGTCCCGTTTCAAGCAGTTCGTTTGCGGCCTCAGGCTTGCGCTCAAAATGTTCTTGTTGTCTTTCAAGCAGGCCCATTAAGAGTTCACGTTCCGCCGGTTGCGGATCGCGCGATAACGCCTCTCGGAAGGCGAATTCGAGCCGACGGTTGGTAGAATCGGATGATTCTGAAAGAATTCTCTCGGCGAAGACGCGGGCCGCTTCGACGAATGTCGGGTCATTCAGCATCACCAGGGCTGCCAACGGCGTATTGGAACGTGGCCGTTCGGCGGTGCATTCTTCGCGGCTGGGAGCATCGAACGAGGCCAGCATGGGATGCAGAAACGTCCGCTGCCAGTGCATGTACAGCCCACGTCGATACTGGCTTGGTCCGTCGTCCGCCTTGTAAACGCGCTTGGGAAAGTTGAGTTGCGCGTAGTAACCGCTTGGTTGATACGGCTTACAGCTTGGTCCTCCTAGCGTTGTTTCCAACAAACCGCTAATGGCCAAAGCGTTGTCGCGAATATACTCAGCATCGAGGCGAAAACGGCTTTGCCGAGCGAGCAGTCGATTGTACGGGTCCCGCTGGCGGTGCAACTCGGTCGTATCCGATGATTGGCGGTAAGTGGCAGACGTCACGATTTGTTCCACGATATGTTTCACATCCCAGCCGCTTTCGATGAACTCCACGGCCAGCCAGTCGAGCAATTCCGGATGCGAGGGCCACTCGCCTTGTGCTCCCAGGTCGTCCAAAGTTTTGGACAGGCCCGTTCCAAAGTAGACTCGCCATAATCGGTTGACGAAGGCGCGTGCGACAAGTGGATTGTCACGCGAGGTGAGCCAGTTGGCGAGTTCCACGCGGCTCTTCGCATCTCCAAAGGACGACAATTCTGCCAGATACTTTGGAGCTGCCGACTGAACGATTTCGCCGGAATTGTCCATCCAGTTGCCGCGCGGCAGAATCCGCATGGTTCGTGGCTTTACGGCGGTGGTAACAAGCGTTGTGGGCAGTCGTTTTTGCAGTGTGTCTCGCTGCTGCTGAAGAGAAGCGATTTGAGCGCGGGTCTTATTCAGCAGTGGAGAGAGGTCGCGGAACAGTTTCGACAAAGCTTCCTTTTGTTCGGCGTTGCGCTCGTTAGGCGACGTGCCGAGAATCGTTTGAATACGATCGTCGGCTAGACGCGTCATGCGAACGGGGTCGTCGATTCCAGTGACAGAGATTCTGAATCGACCCAAGAGGTGCGTCGTGCCATGCTTTTGCACCAGATGCAACGTGAGTGGAACCGACTTGTCGCCAACACGCGGAATCGATTGAGCGGCTCGAAAAACGGCGATCTGCGATTCACCGATCTGCGGCAGAACGGCCCAACCCGTTTTGGGGTCGTTGTCGATGGCCGATGCCACGCCAAACTTCGACTGGGAGAACGAGGCGTACGATGCGTCGAGTGGAATCGCCTTGTTCTGCGATTTCAAAGTCACTTGCTGCAGCACGAAGTTTCCGTTTTCCGCGCGGCCGGGACCACCCTTGGGCAAACGATCGTCGGCTAACGCTTCGATGCGAATAGCGGTCACGCGATCAAACGGGGCTTCCAATTCGAGGGTATACTCGGCTTGCCTGACCGTTCCGCCGGTGGAAAGGACGCTGCCATCGTCGAGAATCTGAAGGTTGATATCGCCGGTCGATTTTGCAGACTTTGGAGTGAGTGGGACCCAATCGACATGAACGCCGCGCGACTTCTTTTCCCAAACCGATTGCTCGTCATCCAGTTCTGCCGACTGCTCTTTTAGACGTTTTTGCGCGGCGGAAATGCGTGCAGCAAAACCATTGAGTTCGGCCTGCTGCGCGGCTGACGGAACTGTGATCTTCGGCCCCCAGTCGCCGGTCACGTGCGCACCGCCGTAGAACCCTTTTTCTTCGATGTCGGCGAAGAAAGCTGCGAAGCTGTAAAAGTCTCGTGTGGAAAATGGGTCGAACTTGTGGTCGTGGCATTCGGCGCAGCCCAACGTGATTCCCAGCCAAACAGTACTGGTGGTGCGCACACGATCGGCGGCGTATTTCGCCAGGTACTCCGACGGTTGAGCTCCCCCCTCCGCGGTCATCATGTTTAAGCGATTGTAACCCGAAGCGATCAACTGTTCGGTCGATCGATTCGGCAGAAGGTCGCCGGCCAACTGTTCGCGCGTAAACTCATCAAAAGGCAAATTGCGATTGAATGCCTGAATGACATAGTCGCGATAGGGCCACACACTGATCGGCTGATCGCCGTGGTAGCCAACGGTGTCGGCATATCGCACGAGATCGAGCCAGTGGACTGCCATCCGTTCTCCAAAATGAGGACTGGCAAGCAAGCGATTGACGAGATGTTCGTAAGCATCGCGGCGCCGGTCGCCCACGAACTGTTCGACCTCCTCGGGAGTCGGAGGCAGGCCCAGCAAATCGAAAGAGAGCCGTCGAATCAACGTGCGTCGGTCTGCTGGTGGATTGGCGGTAAGTTCTGTCCGTTGCAGGCGATGGCGAATGAAGACATCGATGTCATTGGAGATACCAGTCCGATTGCCAATCGCCGGAATTTGCGGGCGCACGAGGGGGAGAAACGACCAGTGGTCCTGGTATGGAGCCCCCTGTTCGATCCATTTGACGATGAGCGCGACTTCGCTATCGGTTAAAGGCTTCGCTGCACCGGCCGGCGGCATGCGCACGTCGCTGTCATCGCTGGTGATTCGGGCGATCAATTCGCTCGTATCGGGCTTCCCGGGGACAATGGCCGTCTTCAAGGCTTCCTCGCGATGGTCGAGCCGCAGCTCGGCTTCGCGCGCGTTGGAGTCGGGGCCATGGCAGCGAAAGCAACGCTCGGAGAGCAAAGGACGAATATCGCGATTGAATTCTATCGGGTCGGTCGTCGGCGAACTTTTGTCTGCCTCAGCAGCAAATAACGATCGATTGAGATGGCCACCCCAACAGCCGACAACGGCCATGATGATTGTTGTGATCCAAGCTTTGCGCAACATCGTTTTACTGTCAATTATTGGTTCGGTTGGCTCGGCGAATGCATCTTCTGACGAATTCGCATCCGCTTGGTGCTACTAACGGTAGCAATCTGCGCAGGACGCGCAAACTTTCGAAAACCTGTGACTTTTTGGTTGCGGCCAGAATAAACCGGCCTCGCCGGGGAGATTACTTATTCTATGATGATCAATAGCGCCGCTGCAGGGAAGGAGGAAGTCCGCGAATGCAGCAGACTTCCTTATCTTACGGCTTGATGGTCACCGAAGATTCACGCGGCGGCGGGCGGAAATCCAGCGCAGAAATCCCTTCCGCATACATCAATTTCCCGGTGTAGCCGTCATGAAATTCAACGACGACTTGCGGTTGGTCGTAGGCGACGAATTGATAACCGGTCCCTTCCGGTTTGATCGCCCGCATGATGTTGTTGACCCGGACGACAGCGTAATAAGTGTTTCGCAGTCGGCTGTAATGGACATTATCGGGGAAGCCGGCGACCCATTTGATTTTGACTTGGCGTCCCTGGCTTTTCCACCATCCGCCAAATGGCATGCGACCTGCCGTGCCGATGGGGTGGGCTGTCGATCCCATGGGCCCGCAGAGAAATTCCCAGACATTGTCTGAGATTTGTGCCGACATCGAGTTGTGAACGTCGCCGGTGAATATCAGCACCGGCTTGTCGAGTTCGTCGAGTGCCTCGAGCAATATTTCACGTTCGTGAACGTAAGATGCAAATCCATCTCCTTTCGGAGTCGCTCCTTTTTCGGGGCGCACATGATAACTGGTATGGTAGATCACCCAGGGGTCGGGGGAGATAACAAACAGGAATTCCGCATCGGAGTTTCGAACGGTTTCAAGAAACCATTCGCGCTGCACGTCCCCTAGGATGAAGCGGTCCGGTTCCAACATGCGGCCCTCTAAAAAGCGAGCGCGCTCGCCGCGAGTATCGAGCGCAATGAAATGGCAATTGTCGACATGCCAGTCGAAATAGTGGTGAGTGCCGATGCTGTACTCGGCCGTCTCAGCGACCTTTGGCGCTGGATCGATCCGTAAACGGTGTTGGTCGACGACTTCTCGTAACCGATAAACACCCGCATTTTTCGGCGGCGTGCGTTTCACGCTCGCAGTCACGCCCGGTGTCGGCTTGGTGTAGGGGCCGATATGAATCGTGCTGACCGTTTCGGGGCGCAGCGATGTGAAATCGGCATCCGGATCAAACAGCAGGTCACTACCGACTTGAAACTGGGCTGACCCAAATCGAATCGGTTGTCGTCGCGGAGTGGGATAATTCGCCCACCCGACATACTCCTGCCAGACCTTTAACCCTGGATCGCGCAACAGCCATTGTCCGTTGCCAAGTCCCACTTCTCCGGAGCCATCGAGGTTGCCCCCCATTTCGTGATCGTTCCAGGTGAAGATCATGGGAACGTTGCGCATGAGCCTTGAGAAGGACCGTCCGCGGCTCCAGTACAGTTTGTAATTGCGACGCAGTCCGGCGAGTGTTCCGTCCCGTTCCTCTTCGTAGGTCGTGTCCCCGTTCATGATATGGAACATGATTTCGTCGCCGTGCCGATCAAGCAGCGTGGCAAAAGCAGGTGGGCTACCGTATTGCCCTCCGCTGCGAAACGGATCTTGTGACGCACAGCAGCCAACAGAAAAGCAGACGTTGAATCGCTGCTGCGGATTGTTCTGCGAATCGGCGAAAGTCGTTGCGCCCGGTAGGGTGCGAAAGCTGGGCCAAGGGTCGTGAAAGTCGATGCGCGTATCGGCGAGTTGCCCGGCGATGCGAACGCCGTAGTGATAGCGTGTATTTGGCTTGAGACCGTTAATAAGGACATAGCCGGTGTTGTCGGTTTCCGCTGATGTTCGGCCCGCTACTGTCGGGCTGTCTTTCGCTAAGGGCAACCGCGAGTTGTAAACGACTTCAAATTCCGTTGGTGCTTTCGAGCGAATCCAGACGGCCATCGAGGTTGCTGAAGGTCGGCCAACGACAGGTCCATGCGTCAAGCCGGTTGTCTCATAGGGTAGAACGTCACCAGCAATCGGATCGGGCCAGCGAGACACGAGATCGTCCGCGAGCGATACGGTTGGTACAGCAACGAACATTGCCGACGTAGCGACCAAAATTCCGTAGTAGTAAGCGCATAAGAAGCGCGATCCGACTGATTGGGTACTCGGCATGATGTCTAAATTCGTGCGAGGCAATTGGTGAGGTAACTGCGGGAGCGGTTGATCTCGTCGGTGACGGCGGCAGTTGGTTCCAATATGGGAATCCCGCGAGGCACCGGGTGCATAAAGATTTCCGTCCAGCCCGTGTACTTGATGTCGCGCAGCGCGGCCAGCAATGGGGTGAAGTCCAATTCGCCGCGCCCGGGCATTTGTAACAGTTCCTGTTCCTTGGGGAGCTTTGTCGTGCAGCCCATGCCGTGCTGCCAGGCGTAGAACATGACGATCGATTTTCCCAATTGGCGAATGAGCTCGGCCAACATGTCCGCATCCTGTGGCAAATGGTACGGAGCGAAAGCAATTCCCAAATGTGGCGACGGGGTTAATTCTGCCAGCCATTTCAGCGAGTCGGGCGACTCGATCAGATTGTTCGCGTGGTTTTCGATGCCAATGGTGATCCCGGTCTCTTCAGCAACCGCTAAATGCGGTTTCATCTTCTCGACAAAGTCGGCGACAGCGGCTTTCAGTTCGCCCCCGGTCAATTCTTTGGGTCCTTTTCCACCGGTGACCATGGTGCGACACCCAAATTGCGCGGCGAATCGCATTTCGTCCTGTAGACCAAAGGGTCCAAGCTTATAGTGCGTAAGGCATCCGAACGAGACCTGATGTTGTTCGAGCAGTGCGCGAAAACGGTCGTGTCCCATTTGGTCGATTTGTTCCCGTTGATCGCCGTGCACTTTCGGCCAGATGTCGATTGCCTGAGCGTCGACTTTAGCGACTTCGGGCAGGATTCCTTCCAACTTTGTATAGCCGTACATTGGCGAGCCGAGAATGTACCGCGGACGAAACGTTTCACTGGTATTGTCCTGGGCCGAAAGCCGGCCGGCGATCGCAGCCGCCGCAGCCGTTCCCAGAACCTGGCTGCCGAATTCGCGCCGTGAGATTTGCTTGTTGTTCATCGTGTTGCGACTCCGGATCGTTCCGATTCCCGAATGACTTTGCCGTCTTTCAAAAAGGGAACGCCGAAATGCATGAGCTCGTCCGTTTCCGGTTTGAAGATTGGCGCTGGAGAATACTGCGTGACATAGGCTCGCCGCATTTTGTCAGTCGCGTTGGCACCGCTGCGGTGAAAGCTAAGCGAGCTGAACACGACAACGCTGCCGGCGGGTACAACGGCGGGGATTCCCGGCTCTTGGCCGAAGTATCCGATCTTATCACCGGTTTCCGGATCGCGGATATGTTCGACTAACGTCTTGATTCCGATCGTCGAAAACGGCATCACGTAGGCTGTGCCGTTTTCGATCGTCATGTTGTCGACAGCCGCCCAGCAAGTGACATACGGGCGGTGCGCAAATCCAAGGTACCCCGAGTCCTGATGCCAGGAGAACGTAATCCCTTTTTCCGCGGCTTTGACCACGTATTGGTCATAAAACAGATAAGCGTCTTCTCCGATGGTCGCACGGCAAATTTCAGCCATCAATTCGCTAAAGACATATTCGTGCAGCCGAGGAGCCTGATCGTACTTCTTGGCAATATGATACCGCTTACCACGATGGCTGATGTGGATGTGGTCGACACCAAGTCGATCCATTTCCTGGTGCATCAAGTCGATTAACAAGTCGCACGAGTCGCGGAGAATCGCCAGGTGATCGTCCGGAATGGCCCGCTCGAGGATGAAGTAACCTTCATCCTGAAACTGCGCGCGATGTTCATCGGTCACCAGTTGGGGCATCGTTATTTACTTCGCTTACGAGATAAGGCGGAAAGTCAGCTAAGCGATTTCGTAGCCGGTCCGCTGATCCCGACGTAGCCACCGGTTTGCTTCAGAATCTCCGACGAATTGCTCCTGTTGGGGATCCCACTTGAGCGGACGCCCGATCCGCATCGAAATATTTGCCAGATGACAAGTCGTCACGCTTTGGTGTTGACTGAGCACATCGGAAATTGGTTGCTGGCGAGTTTTGACACAGTCAAAAAAGTTTCCCATGTGGTTGATAATCGCATCGAGCTTTCCGGTCCGTTCCGGGCGATCGAGATTGTCCTTGTATAACGTGAAGTCTTCGCGAGGCAGCGGCTTTTGCTCGAGGTCTTCGACCGGTTTTCCCGAAAGAACACCACGATTCACGAAGATCCGCCCCCGATCTCCTTCAAACATAATTCCGCGCCGACCTTCATCCTGAATGATCATTTCGACGCCGTTGGCATATTGAATCTTCGCGGAAAAGTCGGCCGCAACGTTGAATCCGTTGGCCACGGAAGGAAGGTTGGCCTTTCCATCGATATGGACCGGCAAGCTGTCGATGGCCCATTGTGCGATGTCGATATGGTGGGCTCCCCAGTCGGTCATCTTTCCGC
>JANQRQ010000166.1 GCA_028284485.1 Planctomycetaceae bacterium
GATCCTCGAGGCAGGCCGTCACAAAGATGTCGTCATCCCAAACGATCGGTGAGGAATGCCCGGTGCCTTGCAGTGCTGTTTTCCAGGCAATGTTTTGGCCGGTCGTCCCATCCCATTCGGTCGGAATGCCAGATTCGAGACTCGTGCCGTCGCCGCGTGGCCCACGCCATCCCGGCCAATTTTCAGCTGCGATTTCGTCAATTCGAACCACGAGCCCAAACGTGATGACGAAAAGAATTTGCAAGATATTCCGCACAGCGAGACCTTTTTTGCAACAAGTAACGGCTAGAGCAGTTTCGACTTCGAGGCTTCAGTGTAACGTCCGTTCGGGGGGTTTGTCATCTCGGCTCATTTCATACCGAAGTGGAGAGCAGTTAATGCGTCGACTCTCTTGCGGTTAAGATGTTGTCGCAAACGAGACTGACGATTCGGTATCCGAGGTGAAAGCATGCGAATTCCGATTATCCGAGGCGTTATCGACCGGCGGATTCTCGTCAATTTTCGAATTGATGCCGACACGCTGGCCAAAGTTCTCCCGCCACCGTTTCGACCGAAATTGGTCAACGGCTATGGGGTCGGCGGTATCTGTTTGATTCGGTTAAAGGATGTTCGACCGCGATTCGTTCCGCCAGTATTCGGGATCGACTCCGAGAATGCCGCTCATCGATTTGCCGTCGAATGGGACTGCGACGGGTTAACGCAAGAGGGCGTCTACATCCCTCGCAGAGATACCTCATCCCGCTTGAACGCATTCGTCGGCGGCCGGTTGTTTCCCGGGGAGCATCGATTGGCCAACTTCCAATGCACCGAAACCGCCGATCGATACCAGGTTTGTCTCGACAGCGACGATGGTGTTACAAGTGTGACTGTCGATGGAACTATTGCTCCTGATCTGCCCAAGTCGTCGGTTTTCGGAACTATGGAAAGTTGTTCGAGTTTTTTTGAATGCGGCTCATTGGGATACTCAGCAACGTCACGGGAGGGCGTTTACGATGGCCTCGAACTGCGAACATTCCATTGGGAGATGCAGCCCTTGGATGTCGATCATGTGGAATCGAGCTATTTCGAGAATTCCGCTGTATTCCCGTCGGGATCGGTCGAATTCGACTGCGCGCTGTTGATGAGGGACATTGCTCACGAATGGATCGGTCGGCCGACGCTCGATTCGACCCAAGCCAAAGTCGCCTGACTGAACGGCAATCTCTCGCCCGGAGGTGGCCCAAATTCTGACACGTTCGAATTGACTATCGAATCGCCCCTATCGAGTTTGGGAGAGCATTTGAAAATTCTGTTGATCTAATCCTGCGAAGAAATTACAAATCGCCGCTGATCTGTTCATGGAGGTGCGAATCGTGACGCCACAACCGCAAAAGGATGCACAAGGACGGGCATTCGTCGGCGTACACCTCAAGTGCTGTAATGTTTACGTGCACGCCTATCAGAATGCCTCCGGCGATGCATTCGTGGGCTGGTGCCCGCGTTGTTGTGTGCAGGTGCGTATTCCGATTGTTACCAGCGGTGGTTCGACGAGCCGATTCTTTTCAGCCTCGTGAAGGAAAGCGGCTCACGATCGTTCGCGATTCGTACCGGCTGAATCAGGGTTGCGAATCGTTCTTTGACGCCAACGCTTTCGAGGCCCTTATGCTTCAGACGGCTCGGATTCGGTCGATTCGGGTTCTTGGGCTGAAGACCGCAGCAGCAATACCAACAAGATACCGAATCCCATGATGCCAGCGCCGGTCCAGAAGGGTACCGCGCGCTGGATTCCAAACAGAGGAATAGCGGCAGCCGGTCCCAGGATCCGCGCCATCGCCGACATACTTTGGCCAAGTCCCAATGTGCCCCCTTGTTCCGAGTCAGAAGTCCGCAATGACAGAAGTGACTGCAGCGATGGATTCAATGCTGAAAAACCAATGACGCTGATGGGCAATACAAGATACAAAATCACGACGGAATTCATGTTGCCTGCGATACCAACGAGCACCAAACCGAGTGTCATCAGCACTGTTCCAATCAAGCTCATGCGGAACTCCCGTAATTTCGGCATGAGGCGCCGTACGAGAAATCCCTGACTGATCGTCAACACAAGACCCACGTAGGCGAACACGTAAAAGTTGTACCGGTCCGATAAACCGAGTTTGCTAGTCAGTAATGAAAGCACACTTTCGAATTGTGCAAATGCGAAAGTTGTCAAAAACATAGTGACCAAGATCAATGCAATGACCGGTTTTCCGACGGCATGGCGAAAACTGGAAATGTCGAACCAATGTCGCTCGGCCGGTCGTGAATCTGGTTTCAAAGATTCGGGCAACCGGGCTGCTGCAAAGATCAAAGCGATCGCCGACAGCGCCGACGCCACATACCCGGGCATCGGACTCGGAGGAGAAGCAACATCAGCGGAAGCAAACGGCGCACCGATCAGGGGCCCGAAAGTAAATCCGATGCCGAATGCGGCCCCGATTAGCGCCATCCCTTTGCCGCGTTCGGTCGCGGCCGTCGAGTCGGCGATATAAGCTTGCGCTGTCGGAATTGTGGCGCCGGCGATGCCGGCACCGATTCGTGTGATAAACAACCAGGTAAGCGCGCTCATTCCGAGTAGTGAGCCGGATGCACCAAGTGACGTCGCCCAGCCGAACAGCGCGTACGAGGCGGTCGATCCGGCCAGGCCGAGCATCAGGATGGGCCGCCTTCCCACGCGATCCGAGACTCGCCCCCAAATCGGGGCGAACAGAAACTGCATCGCCGAGAACGAAGCCATTAAAAGGCCCAGCGTCAAATCGGCAGCACCAAAATGTTCGCCGTACCGGGGCAAAAGTGGCAAGACAATTCCAAAGCCCAGCAAGTCGATAAAGACAATGACAAAAATGATCAGCAGCGGAGCTTTTGATTGCCGGTCCAAGGGTGTTCCTTTAGTCGTGAGAAGTCACGCAACGCATCGGAAAGGATTCTATTGGCGAAAGGCCACCATGGCGAGATTCCGGCCTGACGGAGAGCTCTCGAGGTCATCAATGATTCACATACCACCAAGCCAACAGGCATAGCAGCGGAAATAATACAAACATCAACAGCGCGGTCGTCAATGTCGAGCGCTTACTGTCCGGCCAGCGTCCCATGGTGCTTCCAAGATTACTCGAACAGTCGTTCGTTGTGCCAGTCGCCGCGACCAAGGTGGCCCCGAAGCCCACAATTCGATGCCAGAACTGATTACCGACACATGAGAACGAGAGGGGTCGCGAAGCGTCGATGCGGCTGACTGAAGTCGTCACCGACATTGCCTTGCCCGTCATCGTCGCCGTGCGCTATTCGACACCCCATGCCAACCGGCACGCTGCGGAAACTGGCCTAAGCGGGGCAGCGCCCGGTTTGAAGTTGTCACGCGATCGGAGCTGATCCGACGACATCGGGATCGGTTTCGGGTGTCGCCGGATTGTCGGGATCGAACCACTCATCTTTGAATTCGATCCGCTTCTTGTGCTTCATCGCCAGATTTGAAGTTAGGGCCATGATCGCATCAGCCATGGCAACCACGCCGTTACAACGCAACCCGCCATCAGCCGGCGGCACTCCAAACATGTCTTCGCGAATACAATGGCAGAAGTGCTCCATTTCTTCGGTGTATCCGCGGCTGACCGTTTGCGGTTGATAGGTGGCATCGGCGACCGCAGTGCTCGGTGCCAGGCTTTCGCT
>JANQRQ010000219.1 GCA_028284485.1 Planctomycetaceae bacterium
ATTTCAGTCCCGGCTCAATGTCGGACCACCAACCATTTTTTATACCACTCCCGGTGACAATCCCGTCACTCGGGAGTTTTTCGTGCGCTCTTCCTTCCATCACACCACACACGACAACACAACTCATTCAGTGGTGGGACAGACATTCCTGTCTGTCTTTCCGATAGCTCTGCGCAGACCTTCCCGGACGCCGCTGCGCATCATTCCACCACAGGCCTACGCTGCTAACGCGGCTTTGGAATCAACCGCCAAGTTGTGGCCCAGTGATTCCAATTATGTTTCAATAAGCCGTATCACTGCGCATCGATCGAGCACCATAGACCAATTCAGGATTGCCGCCATGAAGAAACTCTTGGCCACCGTCATCGCCCTCAATCTCTGGAATCTCTCCGACACCGTTACCGCCGACGACGATGCGCGCGCTATCGTCGATAAGGCCGCTGCTGCCATCGGGGGGTACGAACAGTTGAAGGCCCACCGGGCCGTCAACTGGAAAGGGACTGGCACTTACCACGGAATGGGGCAACCCATTCCATATAGCGGAAATTATTCGGCACAATGGCCGAGTAGGTTTCGCGCTGAAATCGAAGGCATTTTCACGATTGTCGTCAACGGAGACAAAGGTTGGGTCAATTCTCCTGCCGGGACGATCGATTTGGATGCCGAACAACTTGCGGAACAACATCGGCAATTACACACCGGTTGGGTGGCCAGTTTGGCCCCGCTGCAGAACAAGGAATACAAGCTGACCCTACTGGAAGAGCAGACGATTGACGATCGCCCGGCTGTCGGCGTGAGAGTTTCGCATGATGTCCATCGGGATGTCAGTCTCTATTTCGACAAAGAGACTTTTCTACTGATCAAGCACGAGTCGATTGTCACAAGTATGGAATATGGCGACCGGGAAATCCTCGCCGAATACTTCCACCGCGAATACAAAGATGTGGATGGCGTGCCGCGGCCCTCGAAACGCTTGATCAAATACGACGGCGATTTCTTTGTCGAATCGGAAATCTCCGACATGAAGACCAGCGACAAGCTCGACGATTCGGTCTTCGCCAAACCAGAGTAGTGTTGTTGCTTTCGCTTTTTGCGAAACCATAAGAGTCGACGCGTAGTCCCGGGGCTTCCTTCGCTGCCCTTTGTCCTGCCCCGGCCACCCAGAAATCGCTTAGCCGGCATTCGACTGCAAGCCGCTGTGACGCAGCAACGCATCGATGCTCGGTTCGCGGCCGCGAAAATCCCGGAAAACGTCCATGGGGTGTCTCCCACCCCCCGACGCGAGCACAGTCTCGCGGAAACGATGCCCCGTTTCCTTCACAGCCGACTCGTTATCGAGCCCGGCGTCTTCAAACGCACTAAACGCGTCGGCGCTGAGCACTTCGGCCCACTTGTAGCTGTAATAGCCGGCCGCATATCCGCCGGCAAAGATGTGCTGGAAAGAACACAACGTGCGGTCTTCGTCCAGCGGCGGCAGCACTGAAGTTCGTTCGCTGATTTGTCGTTGAATGTCGAGCACCGTCTCGTCCGACTGAGGGTCGTAATTCGTGTGCAATTCCATATCGGTCAGGCCGAATCGCAATTGCCGAAGCATTAACATTCCCGATTGAAAAGTTCGCGCCGCCAGAATCTTTTCGAATAAATCGTCCGGTAACGGCTTGCCTGTTTCGTAATGGCGGGACAAGCCAACCAAAGTCGCCTTGTGATAGCACCAGTTTTCCATGAATTGACTCGGCAGCTCGACGGCATCCCATTCGACGCCGCCAATTCCCGCAGCGTCGGCGTCGTCCACCACTGTGAGCATATGTTGCAACCCATGGCCGAACTCGTGGAACAACGTTTCGACTTCGCGAAAACTCATCAGCGAGGGCTTTTCTCCAACAGGCGGCGTGCTGTTGCAAACCAAATGCGCTACGGGTAGCTGGATTCCCTCTTCAATCCGCCGTCGGCCCAGGCAATCGTCCATCCATGCGCCGCCACGCTTGTCAGCGGGACGCGAATAAGGATCCAGATAGAACGCGGCAATTTGTTCGCCTTGCTCATCCAGGACATGGAAGAAGCGAACATCGGGATGCCAAATCGGGGCTTTGCCATCGGCAGGCGTGACTTTGATCCCGAATAGTTTACCGCAGAGTCGGAACATTCCATCGAGAACAGCTTGTAATGGAAAGTATGGACGCAAATCTTCATCGGTGTAATCAAACCGTTGTTCGCGCAGCCGTTCCGACCAGAAGGCGATGTCCCACAATTGCAGCGGCTCGCTGACACCACCGGCGGCAGCGGATTGTTGCAGATCTTCCAAGTCTTTTTGCGCCGATTCCCACGACGCCGACCGCAACGATTCGAGCATTTCGCGAACGGCGTCGACATGGGGCGCCATTTTCTGCGCGAGACTTAGTTCACCGTAATTGTCGAACCCGAGAAGGTTGGCCTTTTCCGCACGCAGTTCGAGAATGCGCCCAATGAGCGGCGAATTATCGAGGTCTCCCACCGATGCGCGAGTAATAAAGGCGCGATACACCTGTTCGCGGAGCGCACGGTTGCGGCAATGTTGCAAGAATGGTCCGACAATCGGTGCTTCGAGCGTGATTTTCCACGGACTACCGTCGGGAGTCGCCGGTTCCCCTGCCGATTGTTCGTCCTGCCGCTCGTTGTACGCTTGCGCGGTCAAATGACGAAGCGTTTCCGGGAACCCTTCGACGTCGGCAGGATCTTCGATGACCAAGGAATACTGCTTGGTTGCATCTAGAACATGATTGGAAAACTCCGTGCTCAACTGCGAAAGTTCCTGCGCGATTTCGTTAAACCGTTCACGCTGTTGATCCTGCAGACCAATTCCTGCCAGTTCTGCATCGAGTATTCGATGGTCGATAATCCGTTGCCGGGATGGGGCGAGTTGCGACCATTGGTCGCCTTCGCGAATTTGTTTCAGGCATTCGTAAATCGGCCGGCTTTGGCGAACACGCAAGCCGAAGGAGACAACCTCGCCGAGAACTTCTTCGTAAGCTTCTCTTAGTTCGGGCGAGTTCTGCACGCCGAATAAATGCGAAACCGGTCCCCAACCGTATTCGAAGGGTCGATCGATTTGTTCCAATCGTGCCATTACCCCGTCCCATGTCGGTTCGAGCGATTGTTCCAATTCCGCAACCTGATTCTCAGCCTGCTGAAGCAAATGGCGAACCGCGGGAACAACGTGCTGCGGTTCGATGAGATCGAACCGAGGGTAGCCATCGTCGACTAACAAAGGGTTGTCAGAGAGGGGCGTACTGACGTGGGTCATGGGGAATTCCTATTTCCAGAGTGTCCGGCATATTGGCATGGAATCTATGTTTTCCGCGGAATGTAAGCAACCTTCCCCTTGGCGACTGAAATTCTGTACGTCAGAATGAAGAATATGGTGCCCCCTTCTATAATTCCGGCTAAGCACCACCCTCACTCGAAGGACATGACCATGACTCCCCGCCTGCTCTGCTTGCATGCTGTTTCGTTATCGCTCTTGTTGTTGATCAGCGGTTGCGAGAATTCCGAATCCGGGGGTGGCCAAGCCGTTCTTTCACCGGATGCAGGCAGTCCCTCTGGCAGTTCAAATGAGGGCGACTTGGTCAGCGATGCGGCAACAGAGGCGGCCGACAACGTTGTTGTCGAATCCGACACCGAGGAGGAATCGCCGGTTGCCGATAACAGTGCAGATCAGGCCGATGAATCGACCGACGACGTTACGGAGTCCATCGGAATCCTCAGTAGCGATGTATCTCCCCGCAATGACCGAGTCGACGCCGTCCCCGAGCGCGAAACGTCCGCCGACTCCGAGAACGACACCGAGGTCGCAGAACTGACGCTCGAAGATTTTGGACCCGGCCCTGCACAGAAAGAATCGGAGCAGTCCGTCGAAAGCTACGAAGGGGAAGAAGAAGAGGACGAAAACGCCGAGCCTGACTATGGTGCCGGCGAGTATGACGACCCCTACGGAAATCCCAGCGGCGGATACGGTGACGATGAAGATTCGGACGGCGAAATCTTGGAAGGCCATTCGCATTTTGGCGAGGCCTTTAATGAGGGGCCCCGTCAAGCGGCCTACCTGATGGAAGGGACGGGACACGTCAACTTTCCCGTGACCACATCCGACCCATTGGCTCAAAAGTTCATGAACCAGGGTGTCTGCCAAATCCACGGATTTTGGTATTTCGAAGCGGAACGATCGTTTCGGCAAGCCGCCGCGCTCGACCCGGATTGCGCCATGGCCTATTGGGGAATGGCGATGGCGAACATCAAAAACAAGAAACGAGCCCGCGGTTTTATCGCCAAGGCCGTCGATCGAAGAGACTACGCTTCCAAACGCGAGCAGATGTATATCGACGGATTCGACGAATTTGTGAACCCGCTTCCCGAAGCGTCCGAAGGTGATATCTACGGAAACTATACCCGGTCGTACGAGCGGATCATTTACGAATTCCCAGACGATTTAGACGCCAAGGCTTTTCACGCCCTGACGCTGTGGGAAAACGATCGACACGACGTTCCGGTGACAAGCTACGTAGCCATCGATTCGATAATCGAGCAAATCTTTCGCAAAGAACCACTGCACCCGGCACATCACTATCGCATTCACTTATGGGACCACGAACGTCCCGCCATGGCATTGTCGTCTTGCGGGCTCGCCGGCGAGGCGGCCCCGGCCATTGCTCACATGTGGCACATGCCGGGCCACATCTATTCCCGCTTGAAGCGCTATCAGGAGGCGAGTTGGCAGCAGGAAGCATCGGCCCGAGTCGATCATGCCCACATGATGCGCGATCGAGTGATGCCCGATCAAATTCACAACTTTGCCCACAATAACGAATGGCTCGTTCGGAATTTGAACAACGTGGGCCGTGTGCAAGATGCCATCGACTTGGCTAAGAACATGCTCGAATTGCCAAGACATCCGAATTACAACGTGTACAGTAAGCGAGGCAGTGCGTATTACGGTCGCCGCCACTTGTTTGCAACTTTGGCCAACTATGAAATGTGGGACGAGCTGATTCGTCTGACGAAAACGCAATACCTCGAACCGACCGAATATGCAGACGGCAAGGCCGAGCAACATCGTTACCTCGGCAAAGCGTACTTTGCCAAGGGGGACGCAACCAAAGGTCGCCAACAGATTGCGTCATTGGAACAATTGCGCATCGATGAGCAAAGACGTCGCCAACAATCGATGCACCAAGCCGGCCTGAATGCTGCGAAAGAACAAGGTGTTCAACCGGATGGCGAAATGACAGAAGAGCAAGGGGCTGCCATCGATGCGGCGCGACGTAAAGCCGGTGCGGGATTCAATCGACGCATTCAGACGATTGGCCGGATGACGACCGAATTATGGGGCTTGGAAGCCGCTCATCGTGGCGACTATCGGCAGGCACTCAGCATTCTGAAGAAAGAAAAAGCCGTCAGCCGAATCACCATTGCCCGCATTCAGCTACAAGCGGAATACTACGAGGAAGCCGAGCAAACGATTCGGGAATACGTGGAAAAGAAAGAGGGTGAAGTTCTGCCATTGCTCCATCTGGTTGATATCCAGTGGGAGTGTGGGCTGGAAGATGAAGCGGCCGAAAACTTTGAAAAGCTGCGGACGCTGGCTTCGTTTGCCGACCTGGACAATCCGGCAATGGATCGTCTGGATCGCATCGCGCGAAAGTTGGAGTACCCGGACGATTGGCGGAACTCCTATGAGTTTCCTGCTGATTTCGAAAACCGTCCGAGTCTCGATTCGCTTGGCCCGTTTCGTTGGGCGCCAATGCCGGCTCCTGAGTGGACGCTGGTTAATGCCGAAGGGGAATCGGTCTCGCTTTCCGATTATCGCGGCAAGCCGGTCGTCCTGATCTTCTATCTTGGTTTCGGCTGTTTACATTGTGTGGAGCAGCTTCAGGCGTTTTCCCCGAAGGCGCAAGAGTTCGCCGATGCCGGATACACGCTGCTGGCCATCAGCACGGATGACCAAGCCGGTTTGCAGAAGTCGGTCGACGGATTAAGCAGCAAATCGTTTGCCTTTCCGTTGGTTTCCGATTCGGAGCTCAATGTCTTTAAGGAGTACCGCACGTACGACGACTTTGAAAGTCAGGCGCTGCATGGCACGTTCCTGATTGATGGGGAGGGACTCGTTCGTTGGCAGGACATCAGCTACGAGCCATTTATGGACCCCGATTTCGTGCTCAACGAAGCCAAGCGAATTCTGGGTAAGTCTTCCGCTTCGGAAGCACAGCCTGATTTGTTTTCCGCGCGATAATAACCGGTTTGACACCAACGCTTATATTGTCGGGTATCACCTACGCAAACATTTGATGGATGATGGTACGCCTCAAATGTCGGTTGTCCCGCTGATTTCTACAGCGTATTGCGCTGACTTGTGGCCGCGACAATCGGGTTATGTTCTACGATTGCTGGCTCCCACGTGCCAGAAACGCCCAAGGGAAGAAGTAAACCGCTCTAACTGACGCGGCCCCTTTTCAACTGGGAAGATGCGCGCAACCATAAGCAAAACAAAGGGTTGACGACATGGCGGCGAAGTTGATATGGAGATCTTGCTTCTTGGTTCGATAATTCCACGATGTCAAATCTCCAGCCAAACTGCTGGAACGTTTCACTGTCGAAATTGATGGCTCTATCCTTGATTCCATGCGAGATGGCGATGCGACGAACGCTGCAAATAGGAGTCTTGTGCTGCATGTTCTCTGCCCTGGGTTGGGGAAGGTCTTCGGCGACGGTATTGGCCGCTGACTCCGAAAAGGAAGAGAGTGCGGACGAAGAGCAAGCCCGTCCGAGCGGCGGAACCAAAACCATGGGCGGCCGCCAGTTTTGGGGTGACGTCGAACTCTTTTCTGGTTGGCGGATCCAGCGTCACGTGATCACTGGACACCATCGTTTACTCGACAGCAGAGATTATCGATATGTCTCGGGAACGCTGGAAACCTGTCAAAAACGCTTGGCAGAAATTCGGGCCGAGCAAATGCTACCGCCAATGTCGGGCCGCGCAGTCATCCTGTTGCACGGAATCATCCGATCGTCCAAATCAATGAATCGCATGCGTGAACCGCTGGAAAAGGCGGGTTACCGCGTTTTCCCATTTGATTATCCCAGCACCAGTGTTGATATCGAAACGGCTTCGCAATACCTGGCGTCGGCTATCAAGTCGCTGAACGGAATTGAAGAAATCAATTTTGTTACGCACAGCATGGGCGGATTAGTCGTCCGAGCATTCTTGGCAAACAATGAGGAATCTCGCGTGGGGCGGCTGGTCATGCTCGGTGTGCCGAACAAAGGTGCAAAGATGGCCGACATGACTCATGGCTGGAGTATTTTCCGCTGGACATTGGGACCAGCCGGTCAGCAACTCGTCAGCGACGAAGATGGCTTTATCGCGAAATTGCCGACTCCAAAGAACGAGTTTGCGGTGATCGCCGGCAGTCGCGGTACTCTCACTGGGTACAATCCGTTGATTCCCGGCGACGACGATGGCACGGTTACCGTACAAAGCACGCGGCTTCCCGGTGCGACCGACTTTACGACGGTCAAAAGTATGCACACGGCACTTCCTATGAATAAGGACGCGATTAGCTGCACCGTCCGATTCATTATTGAAGGCCGGCTGCGGGAAGACCAGAAACCTCGCCCAATCCCTTTGGCGAAGGATGGGGCGAGCGACGAAAAACAAGAGCAGCCTGCAGAGCCCTCATCATGACACCCATTGTGTGTCATGCGGATGAAACGAAGTCAGCGTTGTGTTGAATCGCTCGGCTCGTTGGCCAGTTGGGGAACGGCGCCGGGAACGCTTTCGGGCTTGTCTGGTTCGTCGTGCGGTTGCAATTGAATTAGTACAAATGGAGGGTGCCGACGCGAGGCACCTCGGTAAGTCGAAGCCGTCATCGTGCGCATTTGAGTGACTCGGCCGACAGATTCCAGCTCGTCGAGCCAAGAGTTGTACGCCACGATATGCAGCATTGAATCGTCATTCAAACGCGTTTGTAACTCCGTCGGAGTTTCAATGCGTGAAACCGGTTGTCCGAGATAAAACACGATCGGATCCATGTTGTTATGGGCCTCGTCGGTCCGGTAAACGATGATCTCTTCGTCATCGGCAATCATGGCTCGCGACTCGCGACCGAATTGTGAATCGGCAAACCGATGGTCCTGGACGGGGATGATCCACTTATTGACCATGATAAAGCAGGTCACAAACGCTCCTGCAGCGGCGACCGAAGTCAGCAACATCTTCGGCTGTGCCAATAACAGAAGAATTACGGTCGTGCCCGCAATCGCGGTGACAGAGATCACCACCAGGTCATGCGACAAATGAGGCAAATCATTTGCAAATTTGAAGGCCATTGTGCCGGTACAAAGTGCAGCCGCGATCGCAAGAGCCAACGAGGTTCGAAGAGTCAACGGGGCAAAGTTATTTCTGGCACGAAAAACCATGCGGGACATTCCCTGACATCCCAATAGCGTCAGCATTGGTATGGTCGCGATTGCATAATTCGGATGCTTGCTGGCCGAGGCCGACAAGATTAGAAAATGCGTGACCAACCATATCCAGAGAAACCGTTCTCGGGTGTCCCGCTGTTTCCAAGCTTTCGACCAACTTTCCGGTATCGACTCCACCACGAACGTAATCCAGGGAAAAGTCGATGTGATCAAGTGAGGGATGTAGTAAAGGAGCGGCTCTCGATCGAACTCTCCCATCGCCCGGCCGATCGTCTCCGATTGCCAGATATTCCACGCGTCGGGAAGTTGTCGCAGCACCATGAGTGGCCAAACCAGGACGCAGGCAAGAAATATCATGATTCCCAAAGGGTTCATGAGTTGTAAGAACGCCCGCCAGCGTCGTTCGACGATCCAATAGGCCAGGCAGGGGGCCATCACCATTGTCAGACCGTAATGGAACTTTCCCAGCCAACTCAGTCCTAACAGCGTGTAAATTGCTGCCCACCGCCAGAAACGCTGTCGCGATGGTTCATCAGCTGTTTGATTAGCGATTAAGAAAAGCGCGGACGTCGTGAGCAAGCATAGCACCATATCAACCTCGGCGCGGCGCCCGTAGTTGATGACGTAGAATGCTGTCGTTTGGATGATCGCAGCACAAAGTGCCGCCGTCGTTCCATACCAGCGATAGGCCCAAATCGCGACGACACCAGCCAACAGCAGGCTGGCGATTGCCGAATGGAATCGAACCGTAAATTCGTTGACTTCGCCCACAACCCGGCTCGTCGTTGCCGCGATCCAATAAACCAAAGGCGGTTTCTGTAATCGGGGCACTCCACCATAGCGGGGGACGACCCAATCGCCGGTGGTCAGCATCTCGCGGACGGGGACAGCGACAAAAGATTCATGCGAACCCAATGTTCGATGAGAGCGTAGGTCGAAAAATACGACAACGCAGCCGACCAACAGTACTGCTGCCGACCAGAACCACCAACGCCACCTTGGTCCCTTATCATTCTCGACCCGATAAAGGCGCCGCGGATTTGCCCGCACTTCCTGGTTGGAATTGGAATCGAAATCTGCCATGGGACGTCAGGCGGTCGGTTAGCTTCTATAGCCGTGAGGGTTGTCGTTGCAAACCCACGACAAAACCGGCTCTTTGTAATTGATAATGCTCGAATTCGAGCCTGTCCTCGAAAGTCACGTTCATTTGCGGCCGAGCAGTAACCGAGCGGCTGTCAGAGACTCGATCGGTCTTACAAATCCAATTTTCGACCACGACGTGTAAATGACCTAGACGATTCATGCGGCTGGACGACGGGAATTCTTGATCATGGGAATAGCATCAGGCGATTCGAAGTTCGTCGTACTTCGAATCGCATACGGTTGCTTGCGTTGTAGTTCGTAATAAATTCTTGCTCCAAGTTCTCCCAACATCCCCAAGATAAGGAACTGGATGGCCGCCATCGTCGAGAATGCTGTGAGTAAAAGCAGTGGATTACCCGTCATGTCGATTTGATAACCAAGCTTCATCCATACGGTGCCGAGGCCCGCAAGAAAGCCAACAGCGCCGCAAGCGAGACCGATCGCGCCGAAAAGTTTCATGGGACTAATCAAGTATTGAATCAAGTACTTGACGGTGATCAGGTCCAAAATCACCCGGTAGATTCGCGACAACCCATATTTGGATTGTCCGAATTGCCGCGCGTGATGACGCGTCACAACTTCGACACAACGAGCTCCACGCCAATGGGCGAGAATCGGAATGAATCGATGCATCTCACCATACAGTTGCAGTTCTTGCGCAATTTCGCGTCGAATAACTTTTAGCGTGCAGCCCAAATCGTTTACGGGAAACCCGGTCACAAATGCAATCAATGCGTTTGCGATTTTCGAGGGTAACAGCCGATGGAGAAACGCGTCTTGCCGATTCTTCCGCCATCCATGGACAAGGTCGAAACCCTCGTCCAGCTTATCGAGCATCATCGGAATGTCGGCCGAGTCGTTTTGCAGGTCGGCATCGAGCAGAATGATGATATCGCCGCTTGCCGCCTGAATGCCGGCATTCATTGCCGCAGTCTGACCGAAATTGGACCGGAAGCTGATGACCTTGACCGCATAGTCCTTCTCGGCCAACGATGCCAACAATTCGGTGGAACCATCGGTCGAGCCATCGTCCACCAGAATGTACTCAAACGGCTGATTTAGTTCAGGCACGACCGCGTTGAGCGCATCATATAACCGTTGGATATTCTCCGCTTCGTTATAAACGGGCACGACGATCGACAGACTCTCTCGCGAGTCTCGATCCTCCTCGGATCTTTCAGGCATGAGCCTTCCTTGGCTTCGTTTCGTCTCAGGTCTTGCAGCGTAAGTACCGATTAGGAAACGGCTTCGCTAATCGGCGCATTAGACGCAGAAGTTTGTCATAAAGAGAAAATCGAGTCCAGACCGGTTTCATGCCCACAGAACAGGCCTTTTTCCGCGAAAAATCGCTGCCAGGCAACTCCGCGGCCGCTTCACTTTCCGACCCGCGGTCATCACAATCGGGCCATCATGTCCGAATTCAGCCAGCGACTTCACGACAACATCCGCAGCAAACAAACGCCGGCTCTGGTCGGCATCGATCCTCGATTCAAACAGTTGCCATCATCGATCGTCGATGCAGCTCGCCAGCGTGGCAGTTCTGAGGCCGAAATCGTTGCAGCCGCTTTTGAAGAGTTCTGCTTTCGATTGATCGACATTGTGGCTCCGCTTGTCCCAGCGGTGAAGCCACAGGCAGCATTCTTCGAGGAATGGGGCCCCCCGGGATGCGCCGTCCTCGAGCGCGTGATTCGCCGAGCGCGTACTACAGGATTGATCGTCATCTGCGACGCGAAGCGGGGCGATATCGGATCGACAGCCGAGGCTTATGCGCGAGCCTACCTGGCGGGATCCGATCCGCATGCAGCCGTCTGGGGTGCCGATGCGCTGACAGTCAATCCTTATCTCGGACGGGATACGTTAGAACCGTTTGTGAAGGTGGCTGACGAGCGTGGCGCCGGGATCTATGTCTTGGTCCGGACCAGCAATCCTGGCGCAGGGATCTTTCAAGACCGAATCACGGAAGGTCAATCGCTATACCAACAGGTCGCTGCTGTTGTCGAAGAGCTGGCCCAAGAGACTGCCCATGGCTCTGAATACGGTGCGGTCGGAGCCGTTGTTGGAGCGACGTATCCCAAAGAGCTGGAACAACTGCGGGGCGCTATGCCGCACTCCCCCTTATTGGTTCCCGGGTACGGAAGCCAAGGCGCAGGCGCAGGCGAAGTAGCGTCGGCATTTACGAGCCAGGGCCTTGGTGCTTTGATTAACAGCTCGCGTGGGATCAATTTCGCGTACAACCGAGCCCCCTATTCCGAACGGTATGCTCCCGAAGATTGGGAAAGCGCCGTCGAAGAGGCCACGAAAGACATGATTGACGACCTGGCGAATTCCACTCCTGCCGGAGCCCTTCGCGATTAGGCTGACCGATGGATCCTGACCAAATTAAGTCGGCCCTGCGACACCTTCGTTCGTCCGATCCCGTGATGCGCGAAGTCATTCGACGCGTCGGACCGTTCACGTTGAAGCTTCAGCGAAATCGGTTTCAGATACTGGTCCGGTCGATCATTTCACAACAAATCTCTACGTCGGCGGCCCGGTCGATCCGCAAACGTGTCGCAGCTCTCGTGGCACCTCAGCAGATCACCACGAAAAGTATTGGCGCGCTCAGTTTAGACGATTTGCGTACTGCCGGCGTCTCAAATCAAAAAGGTACGTACCTGCTCGATTTAGTCGACAAGGTTGAGAACGGCCAGGTGCGCCTGCGCCAAATCGGTCGAATGCATGACGAGCAAGTCATCGAAGAACTCGTCCAGGTCAAAGGCATCGGTCGCTGGACCGCTCAGATGTTCTTGATTTTCTGCCTGGGGCGGCCCGATGTGTTCCCCCATGACGATCTGGGGATTCGTTCGGCATTGCGCGATTTGTATGGACTTCGAGAATTGCCAAACAAGGAGCAAAGCCATCGGATTGCCGAGTGTTGGAAGCCGTACGCCTCGTTCGCCAGTTGGTATTGTTGGCGAAGCGGTGACTTGCCGACTCGATCGAAGAAGTGAACCGGTCGTCGATACTCGCGGCTTGGCCCGATTCGCCAGGCCGCGTCAGGAAGCTAATCCCAAGACTCGAAGCTGGCCAGCGTCGTTTCACGGTATGATTCTTCAGCCTGTTGTGGCGAAGTCATGATGCGTTGCATCGAAAATGTGCCGTGATCCGTGTCCGAAATGAAAGTCGAGTTGAAGTCGAAGCTCGACGCATCACCCGAGAACAAGAATTCGCCGCCGGCCAACCAACCGCGATTGGCAGAACCGCTGAAGCGATACGAACGGCCATCCTCAGCGACCACTAAGGGCATTTCGAATTCGTAGGGCAACAGATTGGCCAGTTTCGCTTTGATTCGTGCCTGGTAGTAGTTCTGTCCCTGCTTGGTAATGATCGCCTGCACTTTTCGCTCGCGGCCTTTCGCTTCGCTGTGCCAAGTTCCTTCCCAGCAGCCGGCAATCTCGTCGTTCGGGTACGCGTACGAACGCGCCTCTTTCCAGTCGTGCGAAAACGTACAGCAACCAGACAATGTGCCAAGCAACACAATCGCGAAAAAATGGCGAACCGCGACGACGGTCTTCCGTCGTGTTGCGACAACCTTTGGAGCTGTTTCGGTTCGCGGAATGCGAGTTTCCTCAGCCGTCATATCCCTAATTCCCGCAATTTGCGTATCTTCAAATCCTCAAAGAGGATCGAGCGCATCCTTACCCGATTTGTATCGGCAGAACGGCACGGAAGACTTTTATCGGTCGTTTCGATTCACCCGTTATTGACGCGAATTGGGAATGAATTGATCGGTCGGGGGGTTTGGGAACTTGGCAACTCGGCGCACAGATTACTTCCGCGGTTTCGCCAAGAAATACGCCAAACAAGTGTGACTGCCCCACTTTGGAGCGGCGGCCAGTCGCTCGCACGGGATTCGACTATGGCTCGGTTTTGTCAGCTGAGAGCAGGAACAGAAGCCCGTTCATGCCGGCACGCAACAACTTATCGCGGTTCTCGAATTCCGCGGTAATGTGCACCTTCCCTGTGACGGGATCGACCGTGGGATCAATGTACGCAACGCGACCGTCAAAACTTTCGGTTTCCACGAAGTTCTTTGATCGATGGATTTCCACGAGCAGCTTGATGGGGTCCCCCAAGCGTGACGCATGCGAATGCCAAATCTCCGGATATCCTGTCGCGAGGATCCGGTCCGTGTTGACCAATTCGACAATGGGGTCCGCAGGGCGGACCGTTTCACCGGCATTCTTCAATACTCTTGTCACGACACCGTTGATCGGTGCCACGGTCTTGAGTCTCTCCCGCCGCTTGTGGGCTAAATCCATTTCAATGTGCGCCGCTTGAACCTCGAACTTGGCCAAGCCCAATGCGTTTTCGAGTCGCTTGATCTCGATTTGTGAGATGGCCCCCGGCTGACGCTCGTTCACGCTCTGAGTTCGCTGGAATTCCGCCTTGGCCATTTCATACTGCAGTTCGGCTCGCTGCAGCGGCACGTCGAAACTGTGTAAGTCTTCCGTGTCTCGCAATGCGGCTAGTACTTGTCCCGCTTTGACGACGTCCCCTTGTTTTACGTTGACCGATTCCAGTATCCCAGTCTGATCGCTGGCCAATGTCACTTGCTGAGCCCATTGAAGGTGCCCCGAGAAACCGACCGCGTCCAGAAAGCTCAAAAGAGATTCGCCCGGCTTTAAAACAGAAATGTCTTGCCGTCCGGATTCACCTCCAATCACGAACTCTACCGATTGCGGTCGAATGCGCCGCACCTCGATCGTTGCCTCATGCGACGGGATTCTGAGCTGTTCGTTCAGCTTCAATTCCCGAGTCCGGCCGGTTGATCGATCAGTCACAAACACTGTTGGGTGTGATGGATCCGATTTAATACCCGTCAAAATGTAGTCGAACTCTTGCTGGAGTGAACCTGATTTCTTCGGCTCTGGTTGTTGGGCGTCGATGGTTGCGGGGACCTGTTCCGCGGCATTGCGATCGCCGCCAAATTCCGCTTCCGATCGCGGATTGGCGCTTGCAGGCTCTTCCTCTGCGAGGGACTGCCCCCACGTTGGTTGCAACAAACCGAATCCCAGTACGGCAAGTAGGACGAATCCGACAAATGCCAGCGTTGGTCGGGTCACTCTCATGGTTTCTTCCTTTCGGCCTGTCAGGCGGCAAATGCGATTGATGACGGGCTTTTGAGCCATTGATGTACACACGGATTTCACAACCTGCTGGGTCGCGGCTCGGTTGTCAGCATGCAATGCGAGCTTCGCCAACGTGACGGCATAGGTGTTGGGTTGTTCGGTCATTCGCACGACGAAATCGTCGCAGCAGCACTCCCGTTCGTATCGCACCCAATGGGAAGTCCACCATACGACCGGATGAAAAAACAGTACGGATTCCAGCAACCGCTGTATGAGATTCACCAAGTTGTCCCAGCGGCGGACGTGCGCTAACTCATGCCAAATGAGCAATTCGATTCGGTCGACAGTCCAGCCGCTCGCAATCGCCGGGGGAACGAGTATGACTGGTCGCAGAATGCCAACCAGAACCGGCAATTGCAGTCGTTCACAAATGGCGATCGACACGTGGCGCTTCATGCGCAACTTCTTACGGATGACTTCGAGACAATTTGCAATCTCGCCTGCTTTCAATTCTGTACTTCCACGCCGTAATCGCTCGACACCCACCAACCCCAGCGCCAACACAGCAAAGGTGACTGGTGCAAACAGCAGCCATATCGCCGGGAGCACAGACACGACGATTGACAGAAGTTCGCCCGGAGATCGGTCGACGGGCGTCAAGCCGGGCGAAGAGCTGGCTAACGGCCGTTCAAGATTTGCAGTGTCAGCAGCGGCCGCTTCGATTCCTGTTGTCACAGGATGCGCATCAACACCATGGGGCAACTCGTCAGATTGATTGAAGCGACTTAAGGTTGTCGTTGCTTGAAATTTCGCCGGTGAGGCAGCCAGGCTTCTACTGACTTGCGCCGCGATGAGGAACGGCGCAAGTGACAAGGTCAGTAAACAGGCGAGCGCGAACAGGTATCGGATTTGGGGTGTCGCCAAGCGAAGTAACCACCGGCCCAGTATTGGAACGATTCCCAGCAGTAAGCCAACCCAAAGAAAATGCAAAATCGTCCAACCCGCAATCATCCAGGCAGTGGAATCGATGTGTTCAAGGAATTCCATGGCCGTACCCTCATGTCTGGTCGGGATTCTCAAGCAACTCCCGTAGTTGGTTTTGCTCGTCTTCGCTCAGGTGTCCTGCTTCCACCAAATGAACGGCTAATCGCCTGGCGGAACCGTCAAACACACGATCGACCAGTTTCTGAATCATGCCGGCAGCCGTTTCTCGCCGATCGCAGTTCGCCGACCATTGGTAACCGCGAGGGCCGCGCTTTCGGGCGACGAGTTTTTTCTCGAGCATGACTTTGAGCACAGTGGCGACGGTGGTGGTCGCGATCGGCCGATTCACCCGCAGTGCCTTGCAAATGTCACCGAGCCCTGACGGCCCCCGTTCCCAAAGGACATTCAAGATCTCGAGTTCACCATCCGTGGGGCCATTTGCTGGTTTGCGGGCCATGTCTTCTCCAAAAAGCCGTTTCAAATCCCTTGCATGTCTTCGCGGTCACGCAGAGATTCGTGCCCAAAAACAGGCACAATCGGGTCTCGAACCACGTTCAACGCGCCGAGAACAACTAATTCTATCGAAATAGAATATAGGTGTCAACCGGCCCACCCGACGACGGAACGCCTGTTTTCTACTGTCGCCTTCTCGCTTAAAATGCGGTGCTGCAAGGAGAATTTATGCGCCTCATGAGAATTCAGTGCACCCCCTGCTGTCGGCATCCCATCCGCCGCAACAATCGCTGGCCGCTGGCCGTGCTGAGTCTGATTACGGTCATCGCCCTCGCGGGCTGGTCGCGCGCCCTTGGCAGTCAGCGCACAGCTCAAAACCTGGCCGTCTATCATTCGCGGCAGAATGACTTGCGGCAGGAGTTCTCGGAAAAGTTGCAGGAGCTGCTCGACTTTTCTGTGGAGAAGAATCTTCCGCAAATGGCCGACGAAATTCGAACGGCTGCCATCAAAGCCACTGAAACCGATCAAGTAAAAGAGCCGTTACCCGAAGAGGTTCAGCCGGAGATTTCACGGGACTTGCCGGCCGACGAGCGGTACTGTCGGACTCAGCTGCGGTTTCAACAGCGGGAATACGCGAAGGAGCTTTATCTGCTGTCGCGCCGCGCGCTGAATGCGGGGTTTCCCAGTTACGCGTATCAGCTCGTCACTGAAGTTGCCCGCAATGATCCCGATCATCGGCTGGCTCGACGGTTGTTGGGCTTCGTCCGACACGGGAACAAGTGGGTCACCCCGTTCGAATCTTCGATGCTCAAACGCAACTACGTCTGGCATGACGAATTCGGCTGGCTGCCCCAATCGCATGTCGAGCGATACGAGCGCGGTGATCGGTATTTCCGTCGTCAATGGATCAGTGCCGTCAAAGAATCCGAAGTCCGTCGCGACTTCAACTTTGCCTGGGAGGTGCGCACCGATCATTATCTCATCAAGACTAACCACAGCCTCGAGCGGGGCGTGGAACTCGGCAAAGCACTCGAATCATTTCATCGCTCTTTCTATCAAACGTTTGCCAGTTTCTTTAATACCCCCGAACAGATGCGCAAGCTATTTGAAGGAGTCGGCTCTTCTTCCAGCCGGGGCAGCATCGATCGCCCTTACGTTGTGCATTTTTATCGACAAAAAGAGGAATACGTCAGTCGGCTCGTCAAACGATATCCGCAAATCTCCATTACCAACGGTCTGTACGAACCGAACGATCGAGTTGTCTACTTTTACGAAAACCCGGAATACGACTCGCTCGACACGCTGTTTCACGAGGCCACTCACCAACTTTTCGCGGAAAGTCGCGCTAAGTATCGTCCCATCGCGCAGCGCGCGAACTTTTGGATTGTAGAAGGTATTGCCTGCTACATGGAATCGTTCAATGGTAGTGACGCCGAACAAAGTTCCTTGGGCAATCCGCAACATATTCGATTCGATGCCGCCCGCTATCAATTGTTGAATCGCAATTACTATCTACCGCTCGCCGAGTTCGCGTCGATGGGCATGAACGCCTTTCAAGGGCACCGCAGCATTGCTGCCAACTACAGCCAGGCTTCAGGCTTGTCACATTTCTTCATGCATTATGAAGGAGGGCGGTACCGGGATGCATTGATTGAACATTTGTCGCAAATCTACCGGGCCGACGTGCGACGAAATCAGGTGGCGCAGTCGTTGGAATCGTTGATCGGCGTTCCGTTCGCGGAGCTTGACCGGCAATACCACGACTATATTACCGAGATGCATCAATCGCTCCAACAATAACACATTCGTCGCAACAACGTTTCCTGCGGCTGGTCTCCTCCACTGGGATCGGTGCACACGTTTCCCGCGAAAGCGGCAAGTCGTGCCTTTTGTCAGTCCGCTCCATTCTCGATAGACTGCTGATGCAACAGCGTGATACGCTGATCATGGGCCGCGACAATCGCATTTTGTTTTATGATGGCTCGCCTCCACGAGCCAGGTACGACAAAGAAAAGTAAATCGCTGTAGAAATGCGTTGACTTCATTTGCGAGGACTCTCAGGCAAGCAGCATCGTGAGTTGGTCTCAGGAACAAAACGCGCAGTTTGAAGAACAGGGGTTTCTGTTCCTGCGTGGTCTCTTTTCGAAAACCGAAGTTGCCCGGCTGAACGACGTCGTTCCCCAGCTGCTCAACGGCGATGAACAGACCGACGGCATGCATCGCGAACGGGAACGCAGCGGCGCGGTGCGCCAGATTTATCTAGCCCATCGATTCAGTTCGCGGTTTCAGCAGCTCGTGTGTGACTCCCGCATCGCTGAGCCGGTTCAGCACCTTCTCGATGCAGAGATTTACGTTTGGCACAGCAAGATCAACGTGAAAGATGCCTTCGAAGGAACGGTTTGGCTATGGCATCAGGATTACGGTTACTGGATGTGGGACGGCGTTGATCCGAGTTTGATTTCTGTCATGGTGTTCCTCGACAAAGCGACCATCAACAATGGGTGTTTGATGGTCGCTGCCGGCAGTCACAAATGGGGCCGACTCGAACACTATGCGGATGAAACGACCACGAGTTACAAGCAATGGTGCGTTGACATCCCAACACTGAAAGATCGCCTCCAGGAAGAAATGATCCAACCGATTGTCGGCGAACCTGGTGATGTGCTCTTCTTCGATTGCAATTTGCTGCACGGCAGCGGCCACAACATGTCTCCTCTGCCGCGAAAGACGTTTATCGTCGCTTACAACGACTTGAACAACAAACCACATGGCGTGGAGAATCCGCGTCCCGACTGGGTGGTTTCACGGAGTTTTGAGCCGATCGTCAGCCGCTGAATTTGCAGCCGATGTCATCTGCTTCTGCCACGTGGAATCGTGTCCTAAGCAATTCTCATCAAAGCGGTTAACGCTTGTCGCAACTTTTGCTATAATCGAGACCTCGCCTGATCTGAAGTTAAGTCCCGCCCGCTGTGAAAGAATTCATCACGTTGCAAACCGTTCGACTTTTCCTGATCGCCGCCCTTGTTCAGCTCGCTGTCAACGCACCGACGGCGTTTGCAAACGATTTTGACTCCGCCATCAAGCCGTTGTTGGCTAAATACTGCGTCCGTTGCCATGGAGACGGAGAAGAAATCAACGGTGACGTTGATTTCACGAAGATGAATTCGCCGGCCCAAATCAATGCAAGCTTCGACGTTTGGCAAACTGCCATCGAGTTGGTAACCGACGATGTCATGCCGCCGGCTGACGAGCCACAACCGAGCGATGCAGAAAAGGCGATTCTGAGTGAATGGTACCAGCAACGATTCGTCGAGTCGGTCGAAGCGCATCCCGGGTTTTTCCGACCTCGTCGACTGTCGGCATACGAGTATCGCAACACGTTGCATTCGTTGTTGGGCTTTCCGTTGGAAGTCGTCATTCGTGAGGCAGAGCAAACCGTCACCGAAAAATCTTTGGTCCTGAAGCTCCTTCCCACCGATCCCCCTGGGCCGAGCGGCTTCACCAACGACACTTCGGGCAATCCGCTCACGACCGTTATTTGGGACCAGTATTCTTATCTGGTCGATAACGCGCTCTCCAAAATGTTTTCACGTCGGCATCGCGATGCGCTGGAAGCCTATACCGGAACGATCGAAGGGGAAGGACTCACGCAGCGTCAGGCCGATAAAGTGCTGCAAGAGTTTGCCCGGCTGGCTCATCGCCGACCGGTTGACGAAGCCACACTGGCGGAATCGCTGATTGCCTTCGATGGAAAGGCGGGCGACGAACTCGAGCGGGCGCTACGGGTGGAATTGAAAACGATCCTCATGTCGCCATCGTATATCTATCGCGGATTACAAATGGACGTTCCGCACGACGTGGTGACCTCGGTCGACGACTTCGAGCTAGCCGAACGTTTGAGCTATCTTCTGTGGGCCGATATGCCCGATGAGGAATTGATGCAATTGGCAGCCTCGGGCAGCCTGAGCGACGACGAGACTTATCGCGACCAAATTGATCGCATGCTGGCCGCACCGAAGGCGCGATCACTCGCCGAGAATATGGGCGTGGAGTGGTTTTCGCTGAACGAAATCGAGCATGCTTCCAACAATCCCCCCGTGACCGATGCGCTCCGCAGCCAGCCGATTGATTTCCTGCATTACCTCTTCACCGAACGACGTCCGCTTATCGAATTGATCGACAGCAACGTGACATTCATCAATCCCCACACGGCGAAGTACTATCCCGTCGATCGAAAACAGATGTCGAAGTACCAAAAACAACGCGGAATCGAAGTCGAAAGTCTGCCAAACCAACGCATCGATTTGGTGAATACAACCGAACGGGGCGGATTGCTGACAATGCCGGGCATTTTGTCGATGAACAAGGGTCCGGTCCTACGCGGCACTTGGATGCTGGAGCGCGTGTTGGGGCAACATCTCCCCGATCCGCCGGCAAATGTCGGACAGGTGCCAACCAACCAGCGCGGCGAAAACCTGACGTTCCGGCAACGATTCGAGATGCACCGCAGCAACCCCACCTGTGCAGTCTGCCACGACAAAATCGATCCTTTGGGTTTTGCCCTGCAAGCGTACGATGTGGGCGGGGGCTACATGAAGTCGGCCAATTACAATTCCATGAAAGCCAAAGTCAGAAAGGCTGATCGCGACAAATTGGAGCTCACGGCTGCCGAAATCGACACCAGCGGCCAAATGCCGACGGGCGAATTGTTTGAGGATTTTGCCGGTTTGAAGCGAATTTTGGTCACAAGCCAGCGAGAACGCGTGATTCGAAACATTGTGCGCCGTATGATGGCCTATGCCCTTTGCCGTAAGCTGGAACTCTACGATGGGCCAACGGTCGAGAAAATCGTTACTGAAATGGACGAACGAGACGGGACATTTCACGATTTGATTCATGCGATCGCGGGTAGTTTGCCGTTTAAACAAACAGTCGTCAGTAGCCAATAACGATTGGAAAACAGTATGACGTGGCGTGTTGATCGTCGAACCTTTCTGCGCAGCGCTGCCGGGCCCTTATTGCCGTTACCGTTTTTGAATCTGATGGAACGGCAGGCGAGCGGCGCACCAACAGCGGCCCCCCCAGTTCGATTTGTCACGTTGTTCAAGCCGAACGGCGTCCACCCGCCGAGTTGGAACATCAACGGTGGCACCGAATTCGATTTTCGGATGTCGCCGCTGATGAAGCCCTTCGCTGGGCACAAAGACGATTTGCTGATTCTCGACAACATGGGCGACTTCGGGTTTTCGTCGCACGCCAATTCGACTCGTCGTTTCTTAAGCGGTCACCACCAAAACACGAACAGCGCCTCGATGGACCAGTTGATCGCCGACAAAATCGGCGGTGACACGGTCCATCGTTCGTTAGAGCTAACAACCGAAGGACTGTTTCCGAACCAAATCGGGTGTAGCTATATCTCTTACGACGCGAACGGCGACCCGATTCCGCGAGAAAGCGACCCGCAGTTGATCTTCGATCGGCTGTTTCGCAATCCAATGAGAAACCCGGATCGACGTGCGGAAATGACCAGTCTGCTCGATCGCGTGGCAGACGATGCCCGGTCGCTGTCTCGAAAGGCCGGCTCCGAAGATCGGCAAACGCTCGACCAGTACCTCACGGTCGTCCGCGAGACGGAAAGACGTTTGGAAAACATTCAGGCATCGAACCCCTTGGCCGCTCATGCTCGTGGCCTCAAGCGCCCACCTGTGCCGACAAACCTGAACGACCAAGTCGAATCGATGATCGATTTGATTTCGTTGGCGCTGTGGACCGATTCCACACGCTGCGTGACCTACATGCTCGGTAACAGCAACAGCCGCATGATTTTCGATTTCCTCGGCATCAAAGAGCAGCATCATTACCTGTCGCACTTCTTCCGCAACTTTTCCCGATCGAATCTCGATGCCCTCTTAAAGATCAGCTTGTGGCATATGGAAAAGTTCGACTACCTGCTGAATCGCCTGAAATCGTACAAAGACCACAACGGCACCCTGCTGGAAAATAGTGTGGTGCTCTATGGTTCGGGGATGGGTCACAGCGACAATCACACTGCGACCCGCATTCCGATCATTTTGGCCGGTCAAGGTGGCGGCATGCTGAAGACCGGTCGCTACGTTCGCTACGCCAAGAACCAGCAACTCGGTCGATTGCATTTGACGTTGCTGCAAAAGTTCGGCGTGCAAACGGATTCGTTTGCCGAATCGTCGCAGCCGCTGCCAGGTCTCGACGGTTCCGATTTCGAACCGTACCGCGAGCGAAGCTTCGAGAGTTGGGTGCGCCACGCGAACGGCAAGATTACCGTTCAAGGCCGTCTGCGGCTCTCGGACAACCTCGACGAAGCGAAGATCTTCTTCGTTGATGTCGAGGGCGCCCCTTCCGTGCGCATCGAAGTCAACTTCCGCGACTTCCACGATTTCAACCTGGCTTATCACTGCGGCACGCCGATCAAGCTGACCGGTAATGGCAGCCGCAAAAACGGTCAACTGGTGATCACCAAAGTGACCGACCTGCATTCTCTGTTCGGCAAAAAGCCGGGCACACAAAACGGATAGAATCGGCCGCGCGACAATAAGGGACTGGGTGGCCGGGGCTGGACGAAGCAACGCGAGGGAAGCCCCGGAGATTTGGCCGCTGCCCAATTGTGCCGCCATTTCAGCACCAGCATCTGATTCAGCACGCTTATTCGATGCGCTGAGATTCTCAAAGGCCGAACCGGAAACGGTGCGCGTGCGGTTCCTGGGGCTATGTGAGCGCGGCGTCGATCCACTGCCGTTCGCTCGTCACGCGCTGGCAGATCCTTGAATGCTCGATAGCGCCCCAGCCACACGCTTTCCGATATTTGCTGTTCTGTATGGCAGAATCGACAACGAAATTGTTGGCTCGTGGGTCGAATTCGCGTTTAGAAAGAAGGGGATTCGGCTGTCGGAGCCGAAAGTTAATCGATACCAAGGGCGCCAAATGCCTGGAGCCTGAAGCGCAAGAGAAGGCAATATCGTTGCGATCCTTCGTTTCCGCTCATTGAAGTTACGCATTTTCGATCTTGGTAACCCGACGCGTCAGCGAGGGGCGCAGTTAGGTAGTCGTTCGTTCAAATGTGAAACCAAGATTCTGTCTCGTTATTACTGTAGCGGAGGGTTCCCGCCCCCGGTCTGGA
>JANQRQ010000220.1 GCA_028284485.1 Planctomycetaceae bacterium
ATTTCAGTCCCGGCTCAATGTCGGACCACCAACCATTTTTTATACCACTCCCGGTGACAATCCCGTCACTCGGGAGTTTTTCGTGCGCTCTTCCTTCCAACACACCACACACGACAACACAACTCATTCAATGGTGGGACAGACATTCCTGTCTGTCTGCCCGGCAGTTCGATACGGTCCTTTGTCCCGGACGCCACTTCTCATCATTCCACTACAGGCCCACGCTGCTGTGGCGACTTGAGCACGGCACCCCGCCGGGAGTTTTCTTGTCCCCTCTTCCTTCCAACACACCACACACGACAACAGTACCCATTCAATGGTGGGACAGACATTCCTGTCTGTCTGCCCGGCAGTTCGATACGGTCCTTTGTCCCGGACGCCGCTTCGCATCATTCCACTACATGCCCACGCTGCTTTGACCTGGCGCGTCGTGCTCTCCGGCGATTGCGGCTCGCTGCGAGCCTCGTGAATTCAAGCATCCGCGACCCATTCTAATCGGATCAACCGGCATGACCGGGCGCCCATCAACAGGTGCGTACCGGAGTTGCTTAGGTTCTTCTCGAATCGTTCAGTACAAACACGTCCTAAACCCCCGTTATGGCCTATAGTTGCAAGTTGCGAGGCTCCAATGCGCCATTTCCCGCTCCGGTTGAATCACTGACTGGCCCGCAACCACCTTCGTGCCGAGCGAGATAGCCCGAACCCCCAATAGACAGGCCTGCGCGAAATCTTTGAATTGGCGAGGTATCGAAATGGACTTTTCCCGTGACATCGCGCAGTGGCTCTATCGAGCGGAACAAAGGCTGTCGGCTTATGAGATCGTCCATCGACAATGTGGCAAGACACCGTTGAGCTTTCGCGTCGGCGAGACAAATATCGTTAGGTGGGTCGAGCGCTTTCTGACCCCGATGCTCGATAGGAATTGCGAATCGATCGAGGATCACCCGGCTCCTGCTCTCCACTTCGACCATCTCTATGACGATGCTCTGGTCGAGGATATCACTCGCAAGTTCATCGAGCACGACCAGTGCGAAATCGATGACGACATCGGACCACGAGGTGGATATCGCTATGAATACGATGAAGGCAAATCAGTTTTGCTGGACCCGTCAGAAGGAATCGCCTTTCACCTCGATCTGCCCAACCGTCATTTCCATTTCGTGCATTCGAGCCGAACTCGATGGTCCAGTATTCAATTTGGCGACATGGTTTATGAACCGCTTCTGCGTTCGGCGCAGCGAAACGGGGGCGTCGTGTTTCATGCGGGCGCCGTCTCGACGAATCGAGGCGCAATCCTCATCGTCGGTTATGGTGGCAACGGCAAGACAACCTTAGTCGGCAGTTTGATGCGTGCCGGTGGGGCATTCCTTGCCAATGAGCGAAGTTTCGTCAAACAAACGGACTCGGGATTCAACGTGTTTTGTTTTCCTGATTGGATCAACATCGGTTTGGGAACAGTCTTGCAACAGCCGGGAATGGCGCGACTGTTACCATTTCCAGACAATATCAGCTTGCCACAACGTCGAATCAGCTATAGCAAGGTCCGAGAACGCGAACGTTCGAAATGGTCGAAAATGTCGGAGAAGATTGCATTGCTCTGCGACGAGTTCTCGTCTTTTTTGGGCGCACCACGACCACAAAGCGGCGCGCCAATTGTTGGCATCATTCGCCCCAAGGTATCTTTTCAACCAATTGATGCCAGTCTCTCTCCGATCGAAAAATCGGACGCTTACAGGCTGTTAGACGAAAATGTGTTGGGACTGTCGAGCTATCCCGATTGGATGCGCTGGAACGTTCCGGACGCAGAGCCAAACATTGAAGCCCTCTCACAACTGCCAACCTTACGACTCAGATTCTACGTTGGGGAGGATGGCCGAATTCAAGGGATGGAAAACGCCCTAGACGCGATCTTTGATGCTTTCGATCGCGAGCGGAATTCTGAATCCAACCAAATGTCACATGCCGTAGCAGACTAGCCGCACCTGCGAGGTCAAATCACTCGCATCGTGATGAGAAATTGTTCTGCACGGTCCCAGATAAGCGACAATCTTCAAATGGCCCCGATTCAGCGAACCTGATGGCCTGCATCGGCTGACGGCGGCAACCTCCGCCGCGCCAGTTTCGACCAACGTCGATCCGATCGCAAGAGGCCAACTCTGGAATAAAGTCGCAGGAAAACCGGCCGGAATTTCTTCGGCGAATGCCGCGTGCACAGACGACAGGCAGGGGCGGCATTTGTTACGATATGGGCTTGGCAACTTCATGCCTGCCAGTCCTTCGCCGCGGAGAATCGACCGGCGAACCGACGCCGCGCAACAATAGAAGTCCCGCCTCCACGACTTGGAATCTCGTCCCTCTGAGTCTCCTTAGAGCGATTTACTTTATTCGTGGGCGTACCTGGCTCGTGGAAGTCAGTCGTCGTACAACAAAACGCGATTATCGCGGCCACGAATCAGCGTGACACGCTGTCGAATGGCCATCGGTCACTGTCGAAACAGGAATTGTGATGCCAAAACTGACAAAACTATCTCCCTTCTTGGTCTGCTTCGGTTTGTTGTTCTCAATGAGCCCCGGCGAGTCGACGACCTTGTACGCACAGAACGATGCGGTCCTCAAACTGGAAAAGGGAGACCACATTTGTTTGGTCGGCAACGCCCTTGGTGAGCGAATGCAACACCATAACTATTGGGAAACGCTGTTGCATCAACGACACGCCGGACACGAGTTGGTCGTTCGAAATCTCTGTTTTCCGGCCGATGAAATCGAAGATCGCCCGCGGTCTCTCAACTTCGGTTCGCCCGACGATCATTTGAAGCACAGCCAAGCCAATGTGATTCTCTACTTTTTCGGCTTCAACGAGTCGTTTCAGGGAGAAGCCGGGCTTGATGCGTTTAAGACCCAGTTGAAGTCACTGATTGAACATACCCAATCGCAGAATTACAGCGGTAAGGGAAGCCCGCGAATCGTGCTCATTTCGCCAATCGCTGTTGAAGACATTCACAGCGTGCATGTACCAGACGGAAGCCAGAAGAACGAGATGCTATCTCGATACACTCAAGCGATGGCCGACGTGGCGGGCGAAACGAACGTGGGCTTTGCTGACGTGTTTAATCCGTCTCTCGAGAAATTCCAAACAACCGATAGTCAATTGACGCTTAACAGCGTACACCTCAACGACAACGGTTACCGTGCATTTGCGCATGTTCTAGATCGTGCGTTATTCGGCACATCACATGCCCCGGGTGAATTCGATTTACGAATCAAGAAGGAAGTCGATGACAAGAATTTCCATTGGTGGCATCGACATCGCGCGGTGAATGGATTCTCGATCTATGGGAAACGTGGCGAGGCCGGCTTTGAAGGTACTTACCGCAATCGCGACGTGATGGAACGGGAGAGGGCGGTCCTCGATCAGATGTGCGCCAATCGAGATGCAAGAATTTGGATGCTCGCGCAAGCTCGAGAGATTCCCAAGAAAGTCGACGACAGCAATACCTTGCCGTTCATCAACACCAAATCGAACGTCGGCACAGAATTCGAAAACAAAAACAATGACCAAAAGCGAGGGACTCTCGAATACCTTACTGCAGAGGAACAACTCAAGCACTTTAAGTTGGCACCGGGCTACGAAATCAACCTATTCGCTTCTGAGGAGCAGTTCCCGGAAATCGCGAACCCGGTCAACATCAACTTTGACAACCAAGGTCGGCTTTGGGCAGCCGTCATGCCATCGTACCCGCAGTGGCAACCCAAAACCGAAATGGATGACAAGCTGATCATCCTGGAAGACACCAACGGAGACGGGCAGGCCGACCTTTGCAAGACGTTTGCTGGTGGCTTGCATCAACCGACTGGATTCGAGTTGGGACATGGCGGGGCATACGTTGCCGTACAGCCGGATATTTTATTCTTGCAGGATACCGACGGCGACGACAAAGCCGATGTTCGCATTCGCCAACTTGTCGGTTTCGATACTGCCGATACGCATCATGGTTTGGGCGCATTCGAGTGGAGCCCCGGTGGAACGCTGCATTGCATGGAAGGAATCTTCAAGTTCTCCGGCATCGAAACTCCGTACGGCCCCATCCGGAGTCGCGAAGGAGCCGTCTGGGGATACCAACGCCATAGCGAAAAGTTCGACATCTACTCGACTTTCAACTTTACGAATCCCTGGGGTCATGTCTTCGACACCTGGGGGCAGGACTTCATTACCGATGGAACTTCCGGGCAGCACTTTTATGTGACGCCGATCTCCGGGCATATCGACTTTCCGATGCGGCACAAAGGGCGACGGGATAAGAGCCCCAAGCCGTATCCGCAGTTTCTGGAGAAGGTTGCCCGACCATCGTCCGGTGTGGAAATCGTTTCGAGCCGCAACTTCCCTCCCGAAGCGCAAGGGAATTATCTGGTCGACAACGTCATCGGATTGCTGGGAGTTATGCAATACTCATTACGCGACGAAGATTCCGGAATTACCGGCGACTATCTCGGTACGCTCGTGGAATCGACGTATGGAAACTTTCGCCCGGTTGACCTGCACTTTGGACCCGACGGTGCATTGTATGTTTGCGATTGGCACAACGCCTTGATCGGTCACTTGCAACACAACCTGCGGGACCCAAATCGAGACCATAGCCATGGCCGAATCTGGAGAATTCACTACTCGGGACGTCCGCTGGTGGAACCTCCGCAGATTGCCGGCGCTCCCGTTGGAGATCTGTTGGAATTGCTGAAGGAGCCGGAAAACCGAACGCGTTATCGTACCCGTCGGGAACTGGCCCAGCGACCTGCTGACCGGGTGCTGCCTGCCGTTCAGCGCTGGGTCGGCACGCTGGATGCCTCGGCTGCGGAGGATCAGCACCATCTGCTTGAAGCGTTGTGGGTGCATCAATCTCACGATGTCGTCAATGAAGAACTATTGAATGTCTTGCTGGCATCGCCCGATTTTCAGGCCCGGGCTGCTGCGACGCGTGTCTTGGCAGCTTGGCACGACCGTGTCGAAGGGGCGTTGGAAAAGGTTCGGGCACGCATTAACGATGAACATCCGCGTGTCCGTCTCGAAGCAATTCGTGCTTGCAGTTTCTTTCGAACTCCCGAAGCGATCGAAGTCGCATTGGATCTGCTCGAACACCCGACCGACGTCTATCTCGAGTACACGCTCGAAGAAACAATGCGGCAGTTGGAACAGTTTTGAGGCTAGAATTGGGGAATCGGCTGACGGGGTCGCCACAATTGTGTGGCGACGACTCGAAGTTTGCCCAGCTGAGAATTAAGCGACTGTGAAACGGATTTTTCTAACTCTGGCAAGCGTCAGCACATTGCTGCTTTGCATCTCTCTATTACTGGGATTGCAAATTGGCGATGCACGCACCGTGGACCCGGCCGTGCAGCAGACGGTGACCCGGCATATGTTGACGGCACTGGCCGCGTTGGTGTTTGCAGCGCTCGTGCACGCCCTGGTATTGACCTACTTCATGGGAACAGGGCGGTGGATGGAAGAAACGTGCGGGGCATATCACCTGCCGCAAGATTGGCGTGAAGAATGCAATCGCCTGAAGTATAGATCCTTACCAGGTATGGTGACCTGTATCGTCCTGCTCGTGCTAACCGGGGCGTTTGGTGCCGCCAGCGACCCCGCCTCGCCAGTTCAGTTTCAGGGCTGGTTCGGCTTATCGGGGGCGACGGTGCACTTCTTAATCGCATCCGCAACGCTGATCGCAAACATGTACGTCAATGTTCTCGAGTTTCAGGCGCTCAACCGCAATAGCGAACTCGTTGATGAAGTGCTCGCCGAAGTTCGCCGGATGAGAACAGAACGCGGCTTACCGGTTTAGCAATGTCGGCGCGTTTGGTCGCGTTGGCTTCGCCCTAGACCCGTCCGCGAGAGCGGCGGAATCCGTATTCGATGGCAAACCAGTTGGCAAACTTTTCGCGATCGTCGAAGTTTGTATTTCGATGATCGTTCACATGGCCAACTTCGTGAATCAACACGTTGTTCAGGTAAAAGTCCTGAATGGCCTGTGGAGTCCACTCCAGTCGCCACAGCTGTCCGTCCTGGATCCACTTGCCGCCGAACATGCGGGCTTCGACTAGTTGCTGCGGACGTGGCGGGCGTGAGTACACTTCGACGTACGAATCCTCGATCGGATACAGATAGATGTTCGGGCCCCATTGCATGCCGTAGCAGGGGAAGAGGGCCCGCTTGCGAGTCATCGGGCTGAATTGAACAACTTCAATCCCTGCGGTAAACCGCTCGGGAAGCTCTGCTAACCGTTTGCGAACCTGTTTCGGGGTAACCGGGTGAACATAGCCGTTACCCGATTCGCGGACGATGAACTCAATCTCTTCGCGGTCGGTCGGCTCGTACCAATCTTCCTGGGCATAGAAGGCGGACGAGTTTCCCTGTCCGTTGGCACGTTGCCGATAGGCGGCCGCCGGTCGGGCGTTATCTCGGCGCCGATTGGAAACGTGGTTGACCCGCTTCGATGTCGAGCGGTGATTGCTGCGGTTCTTACGCTGTCGACCTGAAGATCTCCTCATCTGCTGCCCCTAATCTATGCTCACAGAGCAAACGGAAGCTGATGTTTTCCATGCTGAGAACTCTGAGGCCATCCGTGCACGCTGCTGTCAGTTCAGATCAGGAAGAACTGACTCATTCCATCGTAAGGAGGGCGGCAAATGTGAAGCAAGGTGTACAGCGCAAATCTAATTTAACAATGTGTTTACGGCACGAGGTTCGATGCAGAATCGGGATGATCGCTCCAGACGGCCCTCGAGTTGGAAGCGCAGGCAGCCATAAGATACGTAAAGAGCGAAACTTACGAAGACCACCGCTCCCGAGCGGATTAATTCCATCCGCTTCGGCCTTCCTCAAAGTTCACCATAGAAACACAAGTCAATGCTGCTTAACAACTTAACAACTATGGTGAATTTGAGAATTCCGGTCGTGTGGAATCTGCGGGCACGTGACCTGCAACGGATCAAGGAGAAACAGCACCGACATAGGTCTCCGAGAAATGTCTCGAAGGCGCGATTCGGGCATAAGGGCTACCTGGTTGTGGAGCCAGGTATTGGGGATGGGACGGATCGGTGGACACGAAGTTGACGTGATCGACACGTTCCACGTTTTCCCGAATGCAGAGATTGAACTCGCCGGGTGTCGCGGTCGCTTTGAGATCACGATCCGACCAATTCTGTTCGATTCCCCCGCCATCGGTATTCAACATCGTTTGAAAGACGCGATGATCGGGTGCCGATTCGAACATCAATTCCGGCCCGGATATTCCCGCAAAGAGATTGCAGTAGAATCCCAAACCGGAAGTCGACGTGTCGGGAAGCGACGAAAACACAATTCCTCGTTCCACTTTGAAAAACGTATTGCCGGCAAAAACCACGTCACGCAATCTCGTTGGTGCGCCATCGATGCGAATGCCAATTCCTTGATTGGCAAATACCAACTGCCGGAATTGGATGTATGACGTTTCTCCTGTGATTTCAATACCCGCACGCATCGCCCCATGAAACGAGCTGTTTTCAATTCTCAAGCGGGACGATTCATCGCTTGCGGCATCGATACGAATTCCCACGGCGCGCGGATCGTCCGATGAGATTTCGATCTTCGCGAAGGTGAGTTCATCGGAAACAAATCCACCGGCTGACTGCAGGTCGAGCCCGACCTGCTGAAAGTTGTGAACCTTGATCGATCGAAAGCTTGTTGAAGGGTTTCTGCCGCGAACAATGACCGCAACATCCTTACCTGCGGCATCGATTTCGAACCCCTCGAATGAAAGCCCTTCGACATTGGAAAGCTGTAATGCCGGTTTGTCGCCATCGGGTGAAATTGTGATCGGAGTCTCGCCTTCAGCGACGATTCGGATACCTTGCGGGAATCCCCCTTCGGCACCGTCGATCGAAATGGATTCTGTGAGCGTCTGCCCTGATGCAACTAGCACGGTCGAGAGGGGAACACCCTGTCTCGCGTTGTAATAATCTTTGTGAGCCGCGAGAAAACTCAGGGCAGCACTCAAGGTCGAAAAATCGCCGTCAGAGTCGACCAGTACTTCACGCCCCAAGTCCTCGGGCGATTGACCCAACTCGGCGTCTGTGGCTGCCCCACCGTCGGCGGCCGCATTAGCGGAATCACCTTCGCCGGAATCTTCCGATCCCGTTAAGAGACCGGCAATTCCCAGCCCCATCGCCAGGACCACAACAGCCGCCGCTCCCAGAATGAGAGGATGACGCTCGGACGTGCTCGATTCTTCTGAAGGGCGGCTCGATTTCTTTTTTGACCTCGTCTGCTGCGTTGTTTGCCCTCCGAGTTTGGCTGTCCCCGGAGCGCTGTCGTTGGAATCATCCAAAACTGAAGACCCGGAAGAATCTGACGACAACGTTGTCAAAAAGGCGGCAAGCCCTTCTTCCTCGCTCGGGGCCACGTTCTCAAATTCGACCGAGGAATCCGGGGCGAAACCTGCCTCAGCAGGCAGCCACGAGTCAGACAGCTGCGCACTTGCCGGAGTTTCGGTGTATTCTTCCGCTGTCCTCGACAGCGATTCCACGACTCCAGGATGGTGACTCTTCCAGGTATCGGTAGCGTTTTCTGCAAGCCAGTTGGCGAGCACCATCGCGATTTCGCTTGCCGATTGAAATCGATCTTCGGGGCGCTTCGCCATCATCTGATTGATGATCTGCTCCAAATCAGCCGGCACATCATCGCGGGTATCGCCTACCGGCTCCGGCATGGAACGCTGGTGTTGAATGAGACGTTGCGCCACAGTTCCGGTGGGGAAGGGGGGACGTCCGGTGAGCAGGAAATAGGCCGTACAGCCTAAGCTGTAAAGATCAGCTCGTGAGTCGACTGTATGACTATCGATGGCCTGTTCCGGCGCGAGAAAATCCACCGTTCCGAGAACCTTTGCACCATCAGTCACAGTGAGAGAATCTTCTTCCTCGTCCGACTGCCTGGCTATTCCCAAGTCGAGGATTTTTACGGTGTTGTCATCCGCGAGCAGTAGATTCCCCGGCTTGATGTCCCGGTGAACAAAGCCCGCGTCATGAGCATGTTGCAATCCTAGGGCAGCTTGATGCAGGAAGAATGCCAAGTCTAATGGGTCGACAGGGCCGTTCTTGGCCACATGTTGGTGAAGACTATGGCCTTCGACGTATTCCATGACGAGAAAATGAATGGTAATCCCGCCGTCGACCGCTTGGTCGACGTCGTACGCCCGAACAATGTTCGGATGATCAAGTGAGGCAACGGCATGGGCCTCTCTTTGAAATCGCTCCAAGAACGATTTGTCGTTAACGAGTTTGGGGGCCAAGACCTTGATCGCACAACGGCGCCGCATGAGTGCATGCTCGGCCAAATAAACCGTGCTCATGCCGCCTTTGCCGAGCAAAGATTGCAGTCGATATCGGCCAAGAAAAAAGCCCTTGTATTTTCCCTTGTAGAGTTTCTTGGCCTGCCATTTGCTTAAGACACCGGTATCGACCATTTCCGTAATGACAGCTTCGACATTGCGGGGATCGATCCCACGTTTTTTGTAGTCCCGAAGGGTCTCTTTGATCTCGTCGACCGTTAGCAACTCGCTTTTCGCGACAAGATTCAGAAACGACTCTGTTGTCGGTTTTGCTGCCATTCAACACCCGCACAAGAGCAGTTTTCGCGGCTTGAAGTGAATCCCGCGAATCAGCCGAAACAAAATTTGCAGTCGGCCAGGGTGGCCCCGAAACAACGGAGCCGACACACAAATATGATAGTGACTGGTTTGGCCGAGTCTTACAACGGAATTCGATTTGAAGGCAATGCGTTCCCACAATGCCCCATGCAGGTTACCAACGAAAAATTCCGAGTTCCAGGGATCAGCACAGAGCCTTAACGCTTTGAACGCCTTTCGCTATACTCAGCCCGCGTGAGATTGCCATAACCATGGCGTTTCGATCTTCGTACAGGTTGAGACCGCCCGTCTTAATAAGCGACGTGTACTCAAGCGCTGACTTAGCGGTGGCAGAGGGCGGTTTCGAAACCTGCGGCGGACGAATCGATCGTCGAGTCTTATGGGTTTCGGAATTGAGTCCTGAACGAAACCAAAAACCTGAGTTCGCCAAAGATGAATGGAAAACGATCTGACGAACATCGAAGCCACCCGGGAGCACCGCCTCCTTTTGTTGGGACGCTTTGCCTCGTTTCCGGTGCCGCCATTCTGTTTCTGGCGTTAGTCGATTCGACGGGCGAATTGCCCCTGGATATGCCGCGATTTTGGTACACGAATCGACGTTTGTGGGGTTTGCTGTCGTTTATCCTCCTTGGTACCGCGTTCTATCTTCTGCGATCGAGTAGTACGTCTCCCAAATGGGAACCGAGTCTCGCAGGTCAACGATTTCAGCGTTTGGTGATTTACACACGAGAGAATTGCCATCTGTGCGACGAAGCGGTCGAAACACTTTCGGAGTACCGCTCGTATTTCCCAGAATTTGAAGTCGTTGACATCGATTCCGATCCAAACATGGTGGAGCAATTCGGGGAATGCGTCCCGGTCGTGGAGATCGACGGCAAGGTTCGATTTCGCGGACGCGTCAATGAAGTTCTCTTGCGACGTCTCATCGAGGGATCGGCACCGAAGGATCAACCCTTCGATCCAAATTGAAAAGCCATGCAGACGTTGGGAATTTTCGTGAAAGAACCGACGCCGGGTCGCGTGAAAACGCGCTTGGCCCAAGCACTCGATGCCGAGGCAGCGGCGGCGCTTTATACCGCGTTCTTACACGACATCATCAACAAACACCGAACAGTCGCGGATCGCCGAGTTTTGTGCTACTCCCCAGACACGACACGATCCCGTGAGTACTTTTCTGATTTGTCGCGGGGCGACTTTGAACTTTGGGCGCAACCCGATGCGTCGCTCGGAGATCGAATGCGTGAATTCTTTGAGACATTTACTGAAAACCATCCCAATGAAACCGTGCTCGTCGGCTCCGACAGCCCCACTTTGCCCACCGAATACGTCTTCGAAGCATTTGAAGCATTGCGACAATGCGACATTGTCTTGGGGCCTGCCACCGACGGTGGGTATTACCTGATCGGCCAACGACGATTCGCGTCGACGGTCTTTGACCAAATCGGCTGGAGCGGGTCCCGCGTATTTGTCGAAACAGTCGAGCGAGTTATGGCAGAGAATTTGCGATTAAAGGTGCTGCCCGCCTGGTACGACGTCGACTGCGAAGACGACCTGAATCTGCTTCGGGGACACATGTTGGCTTGGCATCATGCCGGGGAATTGACTAGTCTTCCCGAAACTTGGCGTTATCTGTTCGGAGATGCACCAAGGACTGCGAATTCACTATAATCCGCCGCGAGCAAACAACATAAAATGAGGCGCTGATAATGGACTCCGAAAAATCGAACGAGAATCTCAAAATCTTGATAGCGGACGATAATCAACAGAACTGCGAACTCCTGGAAGCCTACCTGGCCGATGAAGGATACGAAATCGTCATGGCAGGCGATGGTCAGGAGGCACTCACCAGCGTCGAAGAATCGCACCCCGATTTGTTGCTATTGGACATTATGATGCCGAAGTTAAGTGGTTATGAGGTCTGCCAGCGACTTAAGCAGAATGAAACCACCCGGGCGATTCCAATTTTGATGGTGACGGCCCTCAACGAAATGGGCGACATCGAAAAAGCAGTGAACGCCGGTTGCGATGATTTTCTGACCAAACCGGTTAATCGGCTGGAATTAATAACTCGAGTGAAGTCGATGTTGCGCTTGCGACAACTGACCAATGAGCGCGACCGTCTGTTGGAATACGTCGCCGATTTGGAAAGACTTCAGCCGCCGCAAGCCAAGGCTTCCGATTCGTAATCGCAGGATCGTCTTCGCGACAACGACTCCATCGCAAACCGGCGACCGGCTGGCCCTGCACAGAAGGTATCATCGGTCGTCAGCGAAAGAATCAGCCCGTTTCGAAAGTATTCGAGTCCTGAGAAGGTTATGACCATTTGCAGCCCGTAGTTGCGGATCCGCTATAGAATCGCAGAAACAAAACTCTTTACGGCCTGCCGGATCAACCAGGCAATCGTGGCAACGCAGTGAGTATCTCTCAAATCATTGTCAAACGACGACGCGCGCTGCCGTTCTTCGGTCGTCACCCGTGGGTCTTTGCCGGTGCCATTGCGCGGATTGAAGGGGAACCGCAACCGGGCGACGAAGTGCAATTGCTTTCGCATGACCAGCAGTTTATCGCGCACGGATTGTACAACCCACATAGCAATATCCGCGTACGTCTCTATTCGTGGCAACGAGACGCACCGATGGACCGCGAGTTCTGGTCAACTCGAATCGACCAAGCATTGGCGTTGCGCCGACGACTTTTTTCCGCCGACGTTCGCGATTCGGCGTGTCGGCTGGTCTATAGC
>JANQRQ010000228.1 GCA_028284485.1 Planctomycetaceae bacterium
TGCAGGTTTCGCGGAGGTCCTGGTTGGAAGAGACCGCCGGCTGCACCACCGGCAATACCACCAGCCTGACCAGCCTGGCCGATCTGTCCAGCCTGACCACCAGCAGCACCGCCGACACCACCACCGACACCACCACCGGCACCGCCTTGGCCACCGATACCGCCGACACCCTGAGCACCACCGCCGGCTCCGCCGGCTCCCGCCTGTCCGGCCTGACCAGCCTGTCCGGCCTGACCAGCGATACCGGCCTGCCCAAGCTGAGGAATCTGCTGGACAACGGCTCCAAACGGAGGCAGAGGAACACCGTTCTGATCGACGGTTGGTCCACCAACGGTATCAGGAACGTTGAAGTCAAAGTCGACACCAATTCTTTCGAAGAACTGGTCGGAAACAGTGATGAATCGTACTTCGATCGTCACCTGCAGGTCTTGCAACCGTCGCAGCTGCTCCAGCAGATCACGAATTTCGTCGTGAACACGTTGCGTCTGTCGAATGACAAGACTCAACGTCGTTTCGTTGCCTTGAACATTGCCCGGGCCGCCAACTTCCTGCCAGCTTTCCGGTTCGATGACTTGAATGATCAACTCTTCCAGAGAGTCGAAATCAACCGCGGATCCACCGCCTGAGAGCGAGGCGTCCATCGAACTGGACCCAGAACCCCAAGGATTGAATCCGGCCGCCGCATTGGGATCAGCCACTTGGAACTGCCCCTGGGGCTGAAATCCGCCGTGCGAAGGCACACTCATGCTGCCACCGGCACCCCACGGGTTCATCTCGGGACCGCTGCTTCGCATTCCGCCACCAGTCATCGTTCCGAAGTTCGGAATGGGGATGACCAAGTCGGCGACGGGATATGTCGCAACAATCATACGACCTTGCTGACGAATTCGACTGGTCACCTTGAGCACTTCGTCCTCAATGGTGTAGTCCAAATTCAACGGTTGCAGCACCAAATTCAAAGCACTCCGCAGCATGATGCCGTCGACTTGAATCGAAACCGGAGTATTCGACGTGATGCCTTCTTCTTCAATGCCCGCGTGGTCCAACACGATATTCACATTGGCGATCGTGCGGATCCGTTCGATAACATCCTTCAGCGGAGCATCTTCGAAGTTCAGCGAAATCTGTCGCTGCAGACTTTGCTCAATTTCCTGTTCGCGCTCGGTGCGGATGCGATTGTCCGGAGTATCGTATCGTTCGCGCCGCGCGACCAACTCTTGCCAATCCTCGGGGAATCGAATCGGTTCCCCGTAGAACGGGATCGCAGCCTCTTCAACTTCATTCAAAGCTTCCCAGGTTGCGTTCTCTTTGTCATCAATCAGGCGGTTGTTGCTGTCGACACGACGTGCCAGCTTCGCCTTAAAGACCATCAATTCGGCCGTCGGATTACTCGGATCGAGATCCAGGGCCTGTTTGGCGATGACTTCTGCATTGGCGTATTCACGTCGATTCATCAATTGGTTGAATTCCTCGACAATGTCGGCCAATTCCTGCTCGACTCGGACACGGTACTTACGGTCCTGGTCTAACAGGGCTTTGGTTTCTTCATTCTGCCGCTGTTGGGCATAGATCGGCTCACGGATTTCCATGTGGGACTTGAGGGCAAGTTGCTGCCGACGCAACGAGCCAATCAATGGAGCAACTGCGGCCTGACCCAGGCTGGAGTTCTCGACCTCGACTAATGCGTCGTCGAGAATCATCATGGCATCGTCCGGCTTGTCGTCCTTGAGCCGTTCGGCTTTGTAGATGGCGTTGAGCACTTCGCTACGCATCCGTTCGTACTCGACCGCCTGCTGTTGTTCGACGACCGTCAAATCGGACTGTCCCAATGACGGCACCTGGTCGGAGAAATTCTGACCCGACGCGGTACGAACATTCGAGCGTGAGCGGGGCGCGAGATCGCGCAAGTGATCTTGCAATTCCTGACGTTGATAGGGATCGAGCTTTTGACCTGACTGATACGCCTGGAGAAACGACTGGTAGGCGGCATCGGTTTCACCGCGATGCAACTGAGCCTTACCCAAGCGGAACAGGTTTCCTGCCGACATCCCGGAAGGATGAATGACAGAAACATCGTTTTGCGGTGCGAATGGATCGCTTTGTCCCGGCAACTGACCAGGAGTGGTTCCCGCAGTCTGCATCACCATCGATGACGTACTCTGCTCTTCGTAACCGGCCGGTTCCACGTAGGAACCCGGTGCGGTCGGATCGAATTCTTCGTACTGCGCATTGGAAGTCGGCGTATTTGCCAACGGCGATGTCCGTTGCTTGGCATCGGCGACTTCGATTTGTTCGAGCAATAGTTTGGGGTCCGTTTCGAACAGACCGTACGTGGCATCCATTGCTTGTGCAGCCAGCGCCTTTTGACGTGCCTGTTCAATCCGACCAGCCTCGAGATCCTTGGAGGCATCGCGAACGAGGGCCGTCGCACGTTGCTGTTGAGATGACTGCTCGTACTGCTGTGTCGCACCGGATTGCGGTGCAAAAGGTGACGGACTGGAGTGTTGGTCAATATCCTGCATGACAAGCGCAGGATGATCGTCACCAGGCTGGTAGTTAACGTTGAGGCTTTGGGCCTGTTGCGCCAAGGATTTGGCTTGATCGTACTGACCGGCGGCGATTTGCTGACGGGCATTACTTAGCAATTCCAAAGCCTGCTGCCGACTTCCATCTGCAGGCTGTGCTGCGTTAAATGTGTCGATCGGCGAAGCCATCTCAACTGCATCGGCAGCTTGGACCGTGCGCGGAATCGTTTGAGTTCCGGTCGCTTGATCGATTTTTGCAATCACGTGTTCCGGACGCAATTCGATCAAACTGTAGTGAACATCAAATTCCTGACTCAAATCATGAGCCTTAATCGCGTTCGATCGGGCCTCTTCAAACCGGCCAGCTTGTATATCTTGTTCGGCACGAACTAATAGGGCAATGATCTGCTGTTTCGCCGGTGAGGCATCGACAGGAGGGGTCGCGCCTTCAACTTGGGGGGCGAAAGGATCAAATTCAACAGCGGAACCTTGAGAAGCTGCAGCGGGCAACTGCGTCGGACTCATTCGAGCGAGGAACTGTGCCGGGCTTTCTTCGCCGGCTCCGAATTCCATATGGGCCGTTTCAGCAATCTTCTTGGCGATCGTCGCCAAGCGAATCGCTTCAGCCCGGTTTTGTGCTCGGTGCGCCTGATAGGCCTGCTTCATCAGGTCATTCAGCCTGACTCGACTGACCATTTCGCTGTTGACGGCAGGCTCTGCAGACGCCGCTTGCGGCGCGACCGGCGTTGCGCTGGGCACAATCTCCGGCTGAAACTGCTCGTCCTCGGATTGCGCCCGGAAGACGGTCGAAGCGTTACCCACCGGCCCGCCATGGGCTGCGATGTACTGCTCCAACCGGCGACGCTCCGCAGAGGAGAGGTCGTTGGGCGACTGCAAGGCCGCACGGAATGCTTGCGCTGCTTGGCGAAGCTGTCCGTTGCGGTGAGCTGCAAACCCTTGGTTGAGGTAATGATTAGCGGACGACTGACGGCTTGTTGAGCCGTTCGTTCCGGAAGGGTCGATGCCCGCCGAAACTTTCTTCGTCGTCTCACCAGGAATGGCCAACCACAATGAAGTGGCGACCACAAATGTGCCGGCGAAAAGTCCGATTGCTTTGCCCAACGTAGGTTCCTCCTTCAGGCCGTACAGCAAGATTGAATTCAGTTTCTACGCAATCCCAACCGGCAGTCCGTCGGTGAACCCAAGATTGCCGCCAGCTAATTGCTGGAACGCATCCTCGGAATCCGATGGAACAATCGATTGATGTACTGCGTTGGAATTCAGGCTGCGGGTTGCAGTCAATGCGACCCGAGTGTGCCATGAACCATGTGACGTGTTATAAGTTGTGAAATGTTGGAGAGAGGAGAGTGCGGGATAGATACTGGATTCCCGATGAAAGGGTCAAGCCCTCTCGATCAAAATTTTCCGATTTCTTTTCGAACAACCTGGACTTGCGTCGGATTTCGGCAAGACCTGCCGAATGCAGGTCAAACGAAGGTCATTCAAAGCCCGAATCTCTCTTCCATAAAAACGAAATGAGTTGAGGTTTATCACAGGATGCGCATCTCTGATGATGATGAAGCGGTTACGCTTCATCGAAAACTGTTTCGATAACCGCATTCTCGACGAGCTTTTCGATCAGCTCTTGCGCTTTGCGGCCACGTTCTTCTTGCTCCAGAATCTGCTTGATTTCTGCCTGTTTTTCGGCCAACGGTGCGTAGCCTGCTTCTTGACGATCAACAACTAAGACGAGTTGAACCGAAGTGTCGTCGACTATGGGGCTGCTGATCCGCCCGATCGGCAAATCTGCTAACTCCTGGCTGACATTGGCGTTCGCCAGGCTGGAAGGTTGAGTCCAATCCCATTCGCCGCCATTCTGTGCCGTCGGTCCGTCAGAGTACTTCTTGGCCACGTCCGCAAACCTGCGGTCGTTTTTCAATTCTTGAACGGCATCGTTCATAACACGTAGGGCATTGTCCCGACCGCCATGCTTGGCAAAACTGACGACGATTTGTTTCCATTTAACACGCGTCGGAAACGCGTATTCTTCTTTGTGCTGGTTGTAATACTCGAGAATTTCTGGCCTTCCGATCGGATTGGTTGGCTGAGCCTTGGCACCGAGATACTCCCGCGCCATCATCTGATTCAGAAAGACGTAACGGACATATTCAAGCGACGTTCCCTTTTCCTGCAGCGAGATTTCCAATTCCAAGGGGCTGTTGACCTTCATTTCCCTCTGGAGACGCTGCATTTCCGTCGCGAACATTTGATCCAGGTGACCATCCAACTGTTCTCGTTGTTCCTCTTTGAGCGATTCCATCATGGCTTCGACCAGCAGCCGATTTTGAATCGTCGGCGTGAGATTGCGCTTGATCAGGCCATTGCGAAACTGCTGATAGCGATCTGGGGAAAGTTGCTGGCGGGCGGCTGCCAAATCGCGACCATGGGCTCCCAGCAGCTCTTCAGCGAAAATTGGTTTTCCATTGACAGTTGCCACAACCTGTGATTGTTCCAGGTCTTCGTCAATCATGCTGACGGCTGATACTTCTCCAGCCGGACTAAGCCCTTCCGTTCGATCAAGGCTGGCAAACTCAGCCCCATCAGCCTGGAGGATCTCCGAACCCGTTCCATCTTCTGCGGTTAGGGCTTCGGGCCGAACGTTCGATTTGCGCGGCGGGGGCGGCCCCACTACTGGGTTGTCCACTTTGATTCGCGAGCTGCATCCACATATCAGCAGCACGAACGGAAGGAGAACTCGCATACGCAAGGTTCCGGTCCTTCAGATACCTAAGATTTAAGCGCGCAGTTCGAAATGAATCGACGAAACGTTGGTAACGCCCGTCCATCGGAAGTGAGAAGTGAAGTGTTAAAAGCGACCTACATTTCGAGCAGTCGAGTTTCGTCACAATAGGTTGTGACAACAATTCCATATGACCGCTGCAAAAAGCAAATCCGCCTTTAAATAGGCGGCGGATTATAGGCAGGCTCCGCTTCGAGCTGCAACACCGATTTTAATTCTCCGATGAGATCTCCGTCTTCCGTATTTCCTTCGCCCAAAAGAAGATAGGCGTTTCGCTTATCGACGATTCGCAATCGCGGCCCGCAGAGATCAGCCAACTGTCGGATTTTTTGCGGATGCCGATACCCAAAAACGGCAAATCGATCTTCTAAGTGAATGTCGTCGATCATCCAATTCCGTGCCAAAACTTGCAGCTCGGTCAGGTCCAATAGACCGACAGCTTCCTCCGGAATTGGGCCAAATCTGTCGCGCAGCTCGTTCTGGAGTTCCGCAAGGGCCTGCAGATCAGCAATATTCGATAGTCGCCGGTAAACTTCGATTTTCGATCGACCTAGTGGTACATACGATCGGGGTAAATAAGCGGAGACCGGCAGATCGACCGACACGTGATGCTGTTCCCGCATCGGCTCGTTCTTTAACCGCCGCACGGCGTTGTCGAGCAGCCGACAGTACAATTCATACCCTACCGACGCAATATGCCCACTTTGTTGTGTCCCGAGAATATTTCCTGCTCCACGAATCTCGAGGTCGCGCATGGCAATCTTGAAACCTGCCCCAAGCTCACTGTACTCTTCGATCGCTTTGAGCCGTTTGGCTCCAGTCGAAGACAATGTCCGCCCCTCTTCCAACAGCAAGTAACAATAGGCCCGAACTTTGTATCGCCCGACACGGCCGCGCAATTGGTGTAGGTCGGCGAGTCCGTAATTGTCGGCCCGATGGATGAAAATCGTGTTCGCGTTGGGAATATCAAGCCCGCTTTCGATGATCGTCGTACAGACGAGAATGTCAATTTTTCGTCCGACAAAATCCATCATCGCTGCTTCAAGTTGATGCTCGCGCATTTGCCCGTGAGCAATTCCAATTTCCGCCTCGGGAACGATCTGCTGCAGCCGATCGGCAACGCTTTGAATGTCGTAAACGCGATTGTGCACGAAATAGATCTGTCCATTGCGATTGAGCTCACGCACAATCGCCTGTCTGATGAGTTCGCCGTCGAAACGGCAAACACGCGTCACAATCGCCATGCGATCTTGTGGAGCAGTCTCCAAGTTCGAAATATCGCGGACCCCGAGAAGCGACATATGCAATGTGCGTGGAATCGGCGTGGCACTGAGCGTCAGCACATCAATTTCCAAGCGAATTTGCTTAAGCATTTCCTTGGCAGCGACGCCAAAACGTTGCTCCTCGTCAATGATGAGTATTCCGAGATTCTTGAATGAAACATCCTTCTGAATCAAACGGTGAGTTCCCACAACAAGATCGACCGCTCCGGATTTCATGCCTTCGAGAATCTGCTTTTGCTCGCCTTTGGTCTTAAATCGTGACAGACTTTCGATGGTGACGGGATATTCAGCCATTCGCTCGCAAATTGTTCGGTAATGCTGTTCGGCCAGCACGGTCGTCGGGACAAGAATTGCCGCTTGTCGCCCGGCATCGATCGCTTTGAACGCGGCGCGCATCGCTACTTCGGTTTTACCATACCCAACATCACCGCAAATGAGCCGATCCATCGGCTGTGTGCGCTGCATATCTTGCTTACAATCGATAATCGCCTGCATTTGGTCCGCCGTTTCGGTGTACGGAAAGGCGGCGTCGAATTCCTGCTGCCAGTGACTATCCTCCGGGTAGGCGATTCCTGGCCGCGATTCGCGCGCCGCTTGCAACCGAATCATATCAGCAGCGAGATCGGAAACCGCTTCGGCCACTTTCTTCTTTTTCTTCGACCACGACGTCGTCCCCAGCTTTGACAAGTCGGGAATAACTTTAGCCGCACCGACATACTTTTGGACCAGATGAATTAACGACACCGGAACGTAAACATGAACTTTGTCGCGAAACTCCAAATCCAAATGCTCTTCGACCTGGTCGTCCTTTTCTAACAACTTCATTCCACGGTATCGGGCAATGCCGTGCGTCAAATGGACCACCAAATCGTTCTCGCGCAGTTCGAGAAAGCTATCAATCGCGCGACTTTCGACGCGGCGGCGCGACGAACCCCGGCGGATTTCGACGCGCCCGAAGAGTTCGTGGTCGCTCAGAATAATCAGTCGTTCGGCCACCATGCGAAAGCCGCGTGCCAAACGACCCAGACAAAGTTCCACGCGGTCCGAATCGAGAGAATCACAAGCTGCGAGAAGTTCACCCAATCGTTCTCGCTCGCCTTCGTTGTGGCAGGCGATCATCACTTTCTCGCTCCGCCCAACGACGCTCGCCAGCTCTTCGAGTGCCTCGTTTTTGGGACCGGAGAATCGTTCGATCGATTCGATCTGCAAATGACAGGTGGTTTCCATGCTATCGGCGGCAATGGGCGCAATTGTGACCGTCGGTCTCTTTGTACAATAAGCCAATGCCGCCTCGACGCTATATAACCCACGAGGATCATCGAGCCGCTCCAGGTGACGCCGCCCTTCCTCAACGATGTTTTGCAATTCGACGAGCGCAATCCAACTGTTCTCGGGAAGCGATTCGGCAAAGTTTTCGCCTCTCGAAGCTCCACTCGATTCATTTCCGTCGCGATCGGTCAATGAATCGACGGGCCCAACCAACGTCAACGCGATACTGCTCAATTCCTCAGTCTTGCGTTGAGTTTCGACGTCGAATCGGCGAATCGATTCGACCTCATCGCCGAAAAACTCGAAACGCAACGGATCGACCGCATCGGGGGGAAAGATGTCGACGATACCACCACGAACGCTGAACTCGCCGGCAAATGTCACTCCCGAAACTCGACTGAAACCTCGTTCGACCAGCCATTCAAGGAACTCTTCATGATCGAGGTCGTCCCCAACACGAATGGTTCGAGTCGCATCCCGCCGGTCTTCGGCACTGGGAACCGGCTGCAACAGGGCCGGAAAGCTGGTCACCACGACCGTCGGCGGAGTTTTGCTTTCCATCGCCGTTAGCACGCGCAAACGGCCGCCGAACACTTCGTCGGCAACCCGATGCTCTTCGGGCAGCGACTCCCATGCCGGGAAGATCGTGGGCTCCATACCTATGAATTCCGCCACATCGTCGGCGAATTCGTCAACGTCGGCTAATCGCGGCAGGACAATGAGGAACGGCGCACCGGCTTCCGACGCCAACGTGGCCGCTGCCAGCGCGCACGACGATCCCCAGGCTCCGTCGATTGCGGCACTATGTCCCGATTGCAGGGCGGCCAGAACTGCGGCGAAACCTTCACTTTTCGACAGCCGAGAACGCAAGCTCGGCAGTCGTTCAACTTGCCGACGTCCTTGTTTTGGCATCGTGGTACGCGTGGTATTCTAGCGGCGCACCGGCGATTCGTGAATCGACCAGGCTGTTATTCTCGGGGCGTGACTTTTTTTGGATGGTCGCCACCGATGAATTGGAGATGTGATTGGGTCGCTGTCAGCGGGTCCCCGAAGTCCGTTCGCCGATGCAGTAAAGATTCGTATTCGAGCGAATAAAGAGCTGACCGTCACTTGGCGTGATGGTGGCCCGGAAGATTTCTTCGGCCGAAGTACCAACCTTGTTTTTCGCGATAAGATTTGCCTTGTCGCCCGGCTTAAACACAACGGTTTCGCCCGATTCGTTGATGAACAGGGCCAGCCCGTCGTAGGAAATCGGCGATGCGGAATAGGTGTCGCCCAATCTGGCTTTCCACAATTCCAAGCCGGTCGTTGCATTGTAGCAACTCATAATCCCACCACGGTGACCGACCACAAAAACGTGGTCGCCGATCCGAATTGGCGAAGGCAGGTCGCGCCCTTTGCGTTCGGTATGCCACGCCATATGGGTCGCAGTGACATCTCCCGAACCACCCGGGCGTATCGAGTAGAAATCACCAGAGAGTCCATTAACAACATGCAAGAGTCCGTCGGAACCCGGTGTGACCGTCGGAGTGCCCCGCCCGTTGAAACTCTTGCAGAACCAGTACTCCTCTCCGGACAGAGGATTGTACGCCCGAACGCCCGTGTGCCCGTTGAGCACTAACTCTTGGCGATTTGACGCTTGAATTAAAATCGGTGTGCTCCAACCGCGAAAATTGTCACGCGGTTTTTCCCATACTTTGTCGCCGGTCAACTTGTCCAAAGCGACGATGCGAGCATCGCGGTCGGCATCGCAGTTCTGAATGACCAGATCGCCTACGATGACCGGGCAGGCAGCCGTTCCCCAGCCGCTTTCGACAAAAAATGGCCCCAGGTTTTTCGACCAAACGTGAGCACCATCGACGGTATAGCAGTGCACACCGCCGCCTTGGCCAAAGAACGCGTAAACATGCTCGCCATCGGTTGCGCAAGTCGCGGACGCATGCCCATTCATATCGTGCGAGCGTTCCGGCTGCCCCGTCCAGGCGATATGCTTCCAAAGGATTTGGCCATTATTGCGGTCGACGCAAAAAACCATACGTTGACGGCCCCCATCAAGGGCCGTCGTCAAAAACATCTGCTCCCCCCATATCGTGGGAGATGACTGCCCGACGCCAGGCAGTGGCACTTGCCAAGTGACGGAGCTGTTATCCCATTTGACGGGAAATCCCGATTCGCTGGAGTGACCGTCGGCGGTTGGGCCGCGCCATCCGGGCCAATTGGAATCGGCAACGACTGTTCCTGAAGAAACTGCGAACAGACAGCAGCACAGGGCAACTCGGAACAACATCGCTTGCACGTTTTTCCCTCCCTCAGGAGTAACCGAGATTCGGATCACATGACCACAACGTATCACGCTGACTCGTGGCCGCGACAATCGCGTTTTGTTCTACAGTAGCTAACGCCCACGACCCAGAAACGCCCGCAAGAAATAGCAAACCGCTCTCATGCGAGTATAACCCGTTCGGATTTGAAGTTCGAGTCGCCCACAATTTCGCGGGATCTCGCGATAACAAGCCAGGATAAAGGGCCCGACGCGGCACAAAACGCAGTTCCGCTCGCTTCACGAATCACGGTAAATCGATTTCTGCGACCTGAGTGAGCAGTAAATGTGTGCCGAAGGCCAAAACCAATGCCACGATAACCAAAACGGACATTTGTTTGAGCGAGCGGGGCGCAAGAACAGCCCCGATCAAGCCCACGAACACAATCGTTGAAACGCGAAAACCGACCGTCGGCAGCAGAAAGACGTATGCCAACGTTAACAACGCCGACAAATAAAGCCGGACGGCATCAGGCGAAAGAAGATCAGACCGAGCGATGCGACGGCCCCCGGCTTCGGGCAAGGGATGGGCGTTCTCATTCTTCACGGCAGAGTCAGCAGTGCCAGCCAGTGGAAATGACCGCGGACCGAACCCGTGCCGTCTGTTCCATTGAGTTTGCCCTACCCATAACAAACCAAACACAGCAATTGCCGTGACGACCAACAATGGATAA
>JANQRQ010000230.1 GCA_028284485.1 Planctomycetaceae bacterium
CGTCAACAACGCGTATCAGGCTTTGCCCGCCGTCACGGACGACGACATCAACGCGACGCGCGCCAGCGTCGAGGCTGTTCTCTGCGAGTTCTTTAACGGCGGAAGCCGGCCGTTCGACGACTTCGCCTGCAGCGATACGGTTGACAACCGTTTCCGGAAGGCGGCGTAGCATGATTGGGTTAGCTCAAACGCATCCGTTTGAACGCATTGATCAAACTGTTTGTCGAACAGTCATGCGTGGTTGTATCGCCCTCCGTGTTTAGATCGGCGAGCACCGACTTGGCGAGTTGTTTACCGAGTTCGACACCCCACTGGTCGAATGAGTTGATGCCCCAGACAATCCCTTGCGTGAAGATCTTGTGTTCATAAAGCGCGATCAACATACCGAGAGTATACGGATCGATCCGCCGGACAAGAATCGAATTGGTCGGACGGTTTCCTGTGAATACCTTATGCGGGATGAGTGTTTCCAACTCTGCGCCACTCAATCCCTGAGCGGCTAATTCAGCGCGGGCTTCGTCGGCGGACTTGCCGCGCATTAACGCTTCCGCTTGCGCAAAGAAATTGGACAACAATAGCGTATGATGGTCGCTAATGGGATTGTGCGTCTGTGCGGGCGCGATGAAATCGCAAACCACGAGACGGGGACTTTGATGAACGAGCTGATAAAATGAATGCTGACCATTCGTTCCAGGTTCGCCGAATAGTACGGGACCCGTAGCATAACTCACAGTTTCGCCATCACGCGTCACGCCCTTGCCATTGCTTTCCATATCCGACTGCTGCAGGAAAGCCGGAAAGCGGTGCAGATATTGGTCGTAGGGCAGGATAGCGATTGATTCGGCGCCCAGGAAGTTCGTGTTCCAAATGCCAATGAGCCCCATCAATGCAGGCGCGTTGCGTTCAAGCGGTGATGTCTGAAAATGCTCGTCCATTGCCCGCGCGCCGGCGAGCAGTTCTTCGAAGCGGTCCATGCCGACGGCGACGGCAATTGGCAATCCAATTGCCGACCACAATGAGTAGCGACCACCGACCCAATCCCAAAATTCGAACATGTTAGCGGCATCGATGCCAAATTCGGTGACCGCTGCCGTATTGGTCGACAAGGCCACGAAATGCTTCGCGATCGCTGCTTCGCCAAGTGCATCGATTAGCCAGCTGCGCGCTGATTTGGCGTTAGCAATCGTCTCCTGAGTCGTGAAAGTTTTCGATGCTACAATAAAAAGTGTGGTTTCGGGATCGAGGAGCTTCAACGTTTCGGCAATGTGGGTTCCGTCTACGTTGGAGACGAAGAGAACGCCTAGGTCCGGATGCTGATAGGGTTTCAGCGCTTCGGTAACCATGACGGGACCAAGGTCTGATCCGCCAATGCCGATGTTCACGACAGATTTGATCTTTTTTCCGGTATGGCCGCGCCATGCACCGTTTCGAATGGACTCCGAAAACTCCCGCATATGAGCAAGTACGGCGTGAACCCCCGGCATAACGTCCTGACCGTCGACAAGTATCGGCTTGTCGACGGTATTACGCAGCGCTATGTGGAGAACTGCACGCTTTTCTGTATTATTGATAATGTCACCGGAGAACATCCGTGCACGCCACGTTTCAACGCCAGCGGCCTTTGCAAGGTTGACGAGCAGGGAAATTGTTTCTTCGGTAATTCTATTTTTTGAATAGTCGAGGAGTAGATCGCCAAGCCTTAACGAGAACTTGTCGAATCGGCCTGGATCCGAATCGAATAACTCGCGCATGTACGTGCCCGCGACAGCGTTTCGGTGATCCTCCAATGCCTTCCATTCCGTCGATGCGTCGATCAGTGTCATCGGTGAGCCCTCGTTTTGGTTTATTGGCAACGCGGCGGGGAAAATCATGTGAAATCGTC
>JANQRQ010000033.1 GCA_028284485.1 Planctomycetaceae bacterium
GGATTGGAACAAGTTTACAACATTCGCCAGATTGCTTCGCGAAGCAGGTTACGTCACTGGCATCGGTGGAAAATGGCAAATCAATAACCTTCGTGAACAGCCTGACGCGTTAAGACAGCATGGATTTGATCAACACTGCCTCTGGACCGGAGCCGAAATCGGATTCCCCGAAACCGAGGAACGGTATTGGGGGGGATATATCATGACCAACGGCAATCGTGAAACCGTGGCTTACGGCCCCGATACCGTCAACAACTTCGCCGTTAGTTTTGTTAAGCAAAACAAAGATCAACCATTTCTTTTCTACTACCCCATGTTGTTGACTCACGGCCCATTTGGGCCAACGCCTTTCAATCGTGACGATCCCCCTCAAGATAAAACTCAGCAATACGCTGGCTATGTCACTTACATGGATCACCTCGTCGGCCGGTTAATCGACGCTGTCGATGATGCCGGCATTGCCCAACAGACTCTGATCGTGTTCGTGGGCGACAACGGATCTTCAGTGGCCGGTACACTGAATGGCAGCCCTTACGTCCATGGAAAAGGGCAGCGGGCCGATTGGGGAGTTCACGTGCCTTTCATCGTGCGTGCTCCGTTTTTGATTCCTCAGCCCGGCCTCACCTCCAATGACTTGGTCGACTTTACCGACCTGTTTCCGACGTTCGTGGAATTAGCTGCGACGTCTCCTCCAAAACAGTTCCCATTGGATGGAACGTCGCTCGTTCCCGGTCTGTCGGGCGATGAAGACCCTTTCAAGAAGCGGAACTGGATTTACTCGCAAATCGGTACGTTTCGAATGGTCCGCGATTGGCAGTACCTCTTGGACAACAAGGGTGGCTGCTACCGACTTTCCGACGACCCGCTGCAAACAAAAAACCTCTTCTCCTCAGAAGAGCGAGTGATCCCCGGGCGGCGTGCCCGTCTCCAGAAGATCCTCGACCGCTTTCCACCGAATGCCCCACCTCCGTTTGTGGGGTTCATTCCCACCGAGCAATACGAGGCCGAGAAAGCGCGGTCACAGTGAACTCGGAACTTACGGCGCCGAGCTCTCCAAAGCCTTCGCCCAGCTCTCGAGCGCAGTCAAATCCCCGCAGTACTGGTCGGCATCGAGTCGTGTGACAAAATCTTCTGATATGGCATCCCCTCCGACACCCAAGGCTGTACCGTTGGATTTTGCTGCCAGATGCAGCGATTCGAATTGCCGAATCAACTCATTCTCGTTGCGAACGACCGCGACATCAATAAAACAGATTCTCGGCCGCTGAGTCTCAATGGCTTGAATGAGAGTCGCGAACGGCAACAATCTGCCCAATGATGTCGCCTGCCAACCTGTTGCGCACAGGATCAACTCCGCAGCAGTCACTCGAACCGTGTCGGGCGCACCATCGAGGGCGGCTGTGATCGCTGTGAACTCCGACGACTTAGGTGTTACAACTTGCGAACGCAGATCATGCAATATCCGCAAAACGATTTCGGCGGCATGTTGGTCGCGATATGAGGTCTCGCCGGTGTCGACGGCCCGCTCTCGAAGGTTCGCCATACCGGCCAGCAGAACTTGATCCAAGATGGCACCGAGCGAATGACCGGCGTCGCGGAGATCAAAAATGACTTGACG
>JANQRQ010000259.1 GCA_028284485.1 Planctomycetaceae bacterium
TGACAGTCTTGCTCGACCTCGTTCGCAAGCGGTACGAGCAGGGTGACGATGCGTTAGCTGCCGTCAAGGTCGGCTTGCGGGCCGTGCTCTGTTCACCGTGCTTTTTGTATCTGCGCGAAAACGCTGGATCGCTCGACGACTACGCGTTGGCATCGCGCTTGAGCTATTTTCTATGGGCGTCGATGCCCGACGACGAACTTCTGGGTCTGGCTGAGCAAGGGCGGCTTAGTGAGCCAGCTGTCTTAGCAGATCAGGTCCGTCGTATGCTGGCTGATAGCAAAGCAAATGCGCTGACCGAGCAGTTCACCTCGCGATGGCTGGAATTGTATAAGGTCGGTTCGATGCCGCCGAGCCCGACCGATTTTAAGCAGTATTATGTCGACGGCTTGGAATCGGCCATCAAAACCGAGACGCAGCTTTTCTTTCAGCACATTCTCGAGAACAATCTGCCGATCGACACCTTTTTGGATTCCGATTTCACCTTCGTCAATGGTGCATTGGCACGTTTGTACGGCATCGATGGCGTGACAGGGACGGCGTTTCGAAAGGTGGCTCTACAAGATCGACGCCGCGGCGGCCTTTTGGGTCAGGCCAGCATTTTGACCGCCAGCGCGAACGGCATCGATACGTCGCCTGTCGTGCGCGGCATTTGGGTGTTGGAGAATATTTTGGGAACACCGCCCACGCCTCCGCCGCCCGATGTGGAGCCATTGGAGCCGGATATCCGTGGGGCGACAACGATTCGCGATCAACTCGATAAGCATCGAACGATTGCTACATGTAATGAATGCCACCGTAAAATTGATCCGCTCGGATTTGCATTGGAAAACTTCGACCCGATCGGTGGCTGGCGCAACCGGTACCCGCGCGGTCGCGACTCCGGACCGAAGATCGATGCGTCCGGCCGCTTGCCGACCGGTCAAACTTTTGACGACATTGTCGGACTCAAGAAGATTCTCAAAACGTCCTCTCGCGAGCAGTTCGCGCGATGCTTGACGGAAAAACTGCTGGTCTATGCGACGGGACGGACACTCGAGCCGGCAGATCGGCCCGCCGTCGACGACATCGTGGCGCAACTGGATGAGCAGAGCGGTGGCTTGCGCGATCTGGTGACGTTGGTTGTGCAGAGCGAGGCATTTCGGACGAAATAGTTTCGTCGGGCGGCTCGTTAGACTGTTCCTGATTGCGAGAGGCCCGTTTAGGCGGAATATCCGCAGATGAGATTGTTTGCTGCCGTCAAATATCGGAAGATGGTTAATACATCGGTCTCTGTTGATGGAATGAGTCACGCGCCAACCAACTTTTCAGGCAGCTCATGCGTCGGATTTTGACTGCGAAAATTCGAGCGAAGTTTTTGACCTCAATGGTTCGCGACACGCTGCCGGCCTGCATGGCTGCGTTTGTCATTCTCGGCCAGGCATGGTCGACGCCCATTCTTGTCGCGGACGAGCCGCGGCCCAGTCCGGAACAGGTCGAGTTCTTCGAATCGAAGATCCGGCCGATTCTGGCGGCCAACTGTTTCAAATGTCACGGTGCCGACAAGCAAGAGTCTGATCTGCGGCTCGACTCCCGTTCTGGAATGATGAAAGGGGGCACGATCGGCCCGGCTGTCGATCCAGGGGATCCGAGCCAAAGCCCGCTGATTCAAGCCGTCCGCTACGATGGCGACTTCCAAATGCCGCCAACCGGCCGATTAAGTGAAGTCGATATCGCAGCGCTCTCCCGCTGGGTGGCGAACGGAGTGCCCTGGCCCATAGACGACCGACCGAGCGGCGATTCCCTGGAGACTGCTCAGAAAAACCATTGGGCCTTTCAACCCGTACAAAGGCCGCCTATTCCCAACGCTTCCGACAGCCGTTGGTGCCGCAACCCGATTGACCATTTCGTGCACGCGCGACTTGATCAAGCGGGGTTGACTCCCTCACCAGGGGCCGACCGTCGAACGCTGATTCGCCGGGCGACTTACGATTTAACGGGACTGCCTCCGACAATCGAGGAGGTGGAGGCGTTCGTCAACGATGCGGACCCGCATGCCTACGAACACTTGATCGACCGGTTATTGGAATCGCCCCATTACGGCGAGCAATGGGCCCGGCACTGGCTCGACGTGGCACGCTACTCCGACACGAAGGGGTATGTTTACGCGCGAGAGGAAAAGTCGTTTGTGCATTCCCACGTCTATCGCGACTGGGTAGTCAACGCCTTCAACGATGATCTGTCCTATGACAGATTCTTATTACTGCAAATTGCTGCCGACCACGAATCGCCAGCTGTCCCGGCCGATTGGGCGGCGATGGGATTTTTGACGGTCGGTCGCCGTTTTCTGGGCAATTCGCACGACGTTATCGATGACCGCATCGATGTTTTGACCCGCGCGACGATGGGCCTGACGGTTGGATGTGCACGCTGCCATGACCACAAGTACGATCCGATTCCCACACAAGACTACTATTCACTGTACGGTGTCTTTCGGAACTGCACCGATTACCTCGTCCAAATCGAACAGCCGATTGACAAGTCTCCCGCTTACGAAAAGTTCGAGCAGGAACTCGAAAAACGGCAAAGCGCGCTGCGGAATTTGATGCAAGATTCGCGGGCGGCGGCTGCCGATCGCGCGCGCGGCCGCATCTCCGACTATCTGACGGCTCAACTCGAGTTGGAAAAGTACCCCGAACAGACGTTTTATATCATTCTCTCTCCCGATGATATCGTTCCCGAGTTTGTCCGCACCTGGCAACGATACCTAGCCGGGAAGGCCGAGAAGAACGATGCCGTCTTCCGAGCTTGGCGGATGTTTGCTGATTTAGAGGCAGACAGTTTTTCCAGCCAAGCCGCCAATGTCGTGGATAAGCTACAAGCACTTCCGCCGGCTGTACAAAACCGGCTTGTCACGCAAGCCTTTCGCACGCCACCAACTTCAATTCGCGATGTTGCCGACCGTTATGGCGCGCTTTTCAAGAAGGTCGACGAACAATGGAGAAAACTTGTTGCCGATGCGAATGACAAAGGTGGTGAGGCTCCAACAGCCCTTTTGAATCCTGCGGCCGAGCAGTTACGGCAAGTGATGTATCGAGCCGATTCTCCCTGCATCGTGCCGGATGAACCGATCGTCAGTACCGAGCGATACTTTGACGAACCGGTCGTCGTTAAGCTGTGGAAACTGCAGGGCGAGGTCGATCGCTGGCTCGTGCAGTCACCCGAAGCGCCGGCACATACATTGATGCTCCGGGACCGGAAACTTGTGGTTGACCAATTCGTGTTCGAACGCGGCGATCCGCGGCGGCAAGGGCTCCTCGCTCCGCGGCGGTTTTTGCAGGTCATTGCTGGTAACGATCGACAAACACTGGACAGTGGTAGCGGACGACACGAAATTGCCCGGGCCATCGCCGATCCCACGAATCCTTTGACGGCTCGTGTGTGGGTCAACCGCGTTTGGATGCACCACTTTGGTCAGGGCCTGGTCCGCACGCCGAGCGATTTTGGAATTCGCGCATCGGTGCCCTCACATCCCGAGCTGCTGGATTGGTTGGCGAGTCAGTTCGTCGCAGACGGATGGAGCACCAAGAAGCTGCACCGCATGCTGATGCTGTCAGCGGCCTATCGACAGCGATCTGACGGGCCGGAAGAACCAGTTGCTCTTAGAAACGCTCAGCGGATCGATCCCGAAAACCGTCTACTATGGCGGATGAATGCCCGCCGGCTGACATTTGAGGAAATGCGGGACACCTGGCTCGCGGCAGCGGGCGAACTCGATTTGACCGTTGGTGGCAAGCCCGTGAAGATATTCGACGCCGGTTCGTCCGCGAACCGCCGCACAATCTACGGCTTTGTTGATCGGCAGTTTGTCCCCTCTGCCATGCGAACGTTCGACTTTGCGAATCCTGATCTTCACATATCGCAGCGTGCGGAAACGACAGTTCCGCAGCAGGCATTGTTTGCCATGAATGATTCATTTGTCGCTCGTTGCGCGCGAGGTTTGGCGTCGCAATTCGCGTCATCGTCCGCCCGTAACTCACCAGCCGCCATCGACGCGATGTATCGCGCGGTATTTCAACGGGGCGCCACGCAGTCGGAACGGGATGTCTCTCTGCGATTTCTTTCGGCGGCTCCCGATCCGGACAATCTTGGGCCGCCACCGGAAACGCGCGATTGGTCATACGGTTATGGACCCATCGACGAAAAGACAGGCAAGATCAAGAGCTTTACGCGGTTGCCGCATTTCACGGGAAATAGTTGGCAGGGAGGGCCGCGGTGGCCGGACAAGGAACTCGGTTGGGTGCAATTGACAGCGACGGGTGGTCACGCCGGTAACGATTTGGAACACGCGGCTATTCGGCGATGGACGGCACCGCAGGACGGAATCGTGCATGTCGAATCGTCGGTCGTGCATGATGTCGCGGGTGGCGATGGAATTCGGTGTTGGATCATTTCGAATCGCCACGGCGTGATTCAGCAATCCATTGTTCACAACACGACGCAGAGATTTGATGTCGATAACTTAGCAGTGCAAGCGGGCGATACATTGGATTTCGTTGTCGACTATCGGGCCAATTTGAACAGCGATCAATTTCTATGGGCACCGGTCGTTCGCGTGGATGCCCCGGTCAAAAGCGCCGAAGAAGACCGCACTCCGAAGATTTGGGATGCGGCTCGCGATTTTGTCGGACCGGCCCGGATACTCCTTGCGCCATGGGAACAACTGGCGCAGGTGCTTTTGATGTCGAATGAGTTGATGTTTGTTGATTAACATACGGTTTATTTGAAAGATTTGCGTTTCGACCATCGCGAAGCTTTGGGAGATTCGCCCGCACGACGGAATAAGGTTCCAGGCAATTCAGATGCATCCTCAAACAGAGTCGGGCATGGCGTTTTCGCGCCGCAGTTTGCTTCAGCAATCGGGCATGGGACTCGGTGCGCTGGGACTGTCTACCTTGATGCAGGAATCGGCAGACCTGTCGACTTCTGCCCTTGGAGCCGAGCCTTCGGCCATCAAACGCCCCCACTTTTTCGGGCGCGCAAAACGGGTGATACACTTCTTCCTCAATGGTGGCCCGTCGCATGTCGATACGTTCGACCCCAAGCCGTCGCTGGCAAAATACGAGGGCCGAACCGTACCGGGCAAACTTCTGACAGAAAGAAAAACGGGCGCCGCCTTTCCGTCACCTTTCAAATTCCGCCGATACGGTGAAAGCGGCATCGAAGTCAGTGAACTTTTCCAGCGAACGGCCGAGCATATCGACGACATGGCTGTTATTCGCTCGATGCACACTGTCGTTCCCAATCATGAGCCGAGTTTGATGATGATGAACTGCGGCGACGCCGTTCAAGCGCGACCCAGTTTCGGTTCGTGGGTGCTCTACGGCCTTGGTGTTGAAAACCAAAACCTGCCGGGGTTCATTGCGATGTGTCCTGGTGGATATCCGATTAAGGATACGGCCAACTGGCGATCGGGATTTCTGCCCGGCATGTTTCAGGGGACACATATCGACACTCGCAATACACAGCTGGAGCAACTCATCGAAAACATTCGCAGCCCCCATGCAACGACGAGTCAGCAGCGTCATCAACTGGAACTGCTCCGCCAGCTCAACCAGGAGCATCGAGAGCGCCGCATTGATCGGCGGCTCGATGCACGAATTCAATCCTTCGAATTAGCATTTCGCATGCAAATGGAAGCCGCAGATGCGTTTGATATCGAACGCGAACCGAAGCACATACAAGAACAATACGGGACCGGTGTCCATGGCCGCCAAACATTAATCGCCCGCCGTTTGCTGGAGCGCGGAGTTCGGTTCGTCCAATTGTGGCACGGCGCCGGCCAGCCATGGGACGCCCATGCCGAAATCGAAAAGAATCACCGCAAGCTAGCGGGTGAAATCGATCGGCCGATTGCTGCATTGCTTTCAGATTTGAAGCAGCGCGGCATGTTGGAAGAAACGCTCGTATTATGGGGCGGTGAGTTTGGCCGCACACCGACTGTCGAATTAAGCACCAAGGGCGAAGCCAAACTCGGCCGCGACCACAATTCCTACGGGTTTTCCGTCTGGATGGCGGGTGGCGGCATTCGCGGTGGAACGGTTTACGGCGCAACCGATGAAATTGGGTTTCAAGCGGCTGACAAACGGGCATCGGTCCATGACCTGCATGCGACGATGTTGCATTTGCTGGGATTTGATCACGAGCGACTCACTTATCGCTACTCCGGTCGCGATTTTCGTCTGACCGATGTGCACGGGCAGGTGATTGAGGACGTGGTCGCCTGAGGCGTCGCGCGGCGAGCAAGGCATTGCTGCCTTTCTTCAATTCGTCGCGAATTCGCGCTCCCAGACCTACATTTTGATCGAGTTCCCTGCTACTGATGACCCGGCGAGGCCGGTTTATACTGGCAGCAACCGAATAGTTTAAGATACTCGATAGTTTGCGAGCCATGCGCAAATCTCAACCGTTAGTGGCACAGAATTGTTGCGGCAACTTACGACATTTTGCGACGACGCAACGCTGGCGTCGTATTTAAGTACGGGGACGGGTTTTGAATGTACGACATTATCGGAGACATCCACGGTCACGCCGATGAATTGAGCGAGCTGTTAGAGCAGCTCGGCTACGAACGACAGCAAGGTGTCTATCGGCATCCGACGCGAACGGCTGTTTTCGTCGGCGACTTTATCGATCGAGGCCCGCAAATTCGCGAGGCACTCAGCCTGATTCGTGCCATGCACTCCAACCAAACCGCGTTGGCAGTGATGGGGAACCACGAATTCAACGCGCTGGCCTATCACACCCCCGATCCCGATGAGCCTGGTGAATTCCTGCGAAAGCATTCGGAGAAGAACACGAAGCAGCATAGCGAAACGCTGCGGCAAATCTCCGACGACGAATTGCTTGATCACCTCGAATGGTTCCGGCAGTTACCGATGTGGCTCGACTTGGAAGGAGTTCGCATCGTTCACGCCTGCTGGGATCCTGATTCGATGACAGCGATCGAATCACATTTGCAGGAACTCGGCGGTGTTTCTGCGGAATTTCTTAGCGATGCGATCCGCCAGGGAACGAGATTGTTCGACGCGATCGAAGCTGTTCTGAAGGGAAAAGAGGTCAAACTGCCTGACGGATTTTTCTATCACGACAAAGACGGTAACCCGCGAACGATGCTGCGCGTGAAATGGTACCGTTCCCCAGTTAATGAAACCTTCGACAGTTACTCGTTGTCGGTGGACGAAGGGTTGCCCCCGGGGCCGTTTCCTCCCGAGTTGACCAAGTCGATTCAACCCTATCCAGCCGCGGACGCGCCGGTCTTTTTCGGGCATTATTGGTTGCGGTCGGAAGTGCCGAGTCGGTTGGCAGCAAACGTGGCATGCGTCGACTACAGTGTCGCGAAAGGGGGAATGTTGTGTGCCTACCGCTGGGATGGGGAACGCCTGCTTTCAGATGACAAATTTGTCACCGTGCCATCAAACGAGTCAGCGAGTACCGAATGAGGCCGAAAACGAACCATCGGTACCATTCGGGGGTCTGAATAACGTAGCTTTGGAGAGCAGCAGAGACGAAGAAATCTTGCGTAAGGATTAGCCTCCAATTCGTCGTAGGTGGTTCGGATCAGATAGAGATTTCTCGAGATGGCCTTTCACAAACCAGGTGGGACGATCGGTAGCGCCGTTTAGAAGGATCCGATCATCTCAATTTCGGAGAATCGAGTTGTCGGAGCCAGCAACTGACAATCGCGAAGTTGTCGATGCGTTATTGGCATTATTTGAAATCGATGGTGTGGGACGCCAACGCATTTCGGGATCAATCCACGACAACTACCGCATCCAGTCGGACGATTCCGAGTTCTTTCTGAAGGTGATTGACACTACCGAATACAGCGAGCCACAACTCCGTTCTCAAATCGAATTCATGGATCACTTGCGGCGGGAGGGCCTTCCCGTTGTCGAGACGATAGCAGGCAAAAATGGCGAGCCGCTGGCTGTTTCGGCTGATGGCGCGCATATCGGGATTCTGTCACGTTGGATCGAGGGGAAGACGCTTAGCAAATGCGCGGAAGACACCCCAATCGAGCAAATGGGCGAACTGATTGGCCGATTTCATGTGTCGTCCGCACGATTCACTCCGACCGATCCTTCCTCCATTCGATCGTGGGCCCAAGTTTACGCTCCCCCGGCGGGCGGATGGTTAATGCCGTTTCTGCAGCGATCCGGATTTGATCAGCAAACACAAACATTGATTACGGAATGTGTCGACTTGATTCGCTTTCGTTTGCTGGCGTATCCGTCGGATCGCTCGACATGGGGGCTATTGCATGCCGACTTTCATGAGGAAAACTTGATCGATGACGGTTCGCGGACGTGGATCATCGACCTGGAAGACATCGGTTGGGGACATTTCCTTTTCGATTTGACTTGGCCGGGCATTTTGTATGCAAAACGCAATGGCGAGTCTGCTGAGTATTTCAAGTCGCTAATCGTCGGATACGAGCGGGAGAGGCCGCTGACCCAAACCGATCGGGAAACGATCCCGGTGTTTCATCTCGCCGCCGGTTTGGGATATCTGGAAATGGTCGACACCTCGCCGGTTGACAACAACAGCCCCGTTGCCCGCAAACATTTCGATTTTGCTATCAACTGGTTGCGAGGTCATCTGCCCGATGCAAAGCTCGACCGCCCCGTCATTATTCGAGTCGAACAACCTGGTGACGAAACACAAATCCGCGAGGTCACTGTTCAAGCTTTTTCTGCCAGTGAGTTGGGGCACAACGGCGAAGCCGATTTGATCGATCGGTTGCGCGCGAACTGCGACAAATTCCTCTCTTTGGTCGCGGTCGTCGATGACCGAATCGTCGGACACATCCTGTTCACTCCGGCAGCGATTGAAAACAATACTGCGACTTGCCATGGAATGGGGCTCGCTCCGATGTCGGTCCTGTCGGACTATCAACAGCAAGGAGTCGGATCGCGGCTCGTCGAAGCGGGGTTAAAAGCATTGCGTGAGAAAACTTGTCCATTTGTTATTGTGCTCGGCCACGCCCAGTTCTATGCACGCTTCGGGTTTGTTCCGTCAACCGAATATCGCGTTGAATGTGAATTCGAGGGTGTCCCGACTGAAGTTTTTCGCGTCCTAATGCTGACTCCCGAAGGCCAACAATGGAAAGGCGGAATTGCCAAGTACCGTCCCGAGTTTTCCGAATGTTAGCGGGAGTCTCGTTTCTGTTACATTGGCGGAGACGGTCGTGTTGCAATCGAGCAGCGAATTAGCGATGACGACTGGCAGATTGCGCGAACAATCGATTTGCCCTTCAATTATCGAATAGGGAAAACCATGACGATCACGATTGGGAAGGAATTTGTCTCATCCGCGATCGACGCCTTTCAGGCGAACAAACGACTCGCCGACCGGGCCGTTTCGCAACTCGACGACGAGGCGTTGCATGCAGCACTCGATGAGCACACTAATTCGATTGCCGTCATCATGAAGCACATCGCCGGCAACCTGGCGTCTCGGTGGACCGATTTTCTCACAACCGATGGGGAGAAGCCGTGGCGAAATCGCGATCAGGAGTTCGTCGATAACTTTCAAAGCCGCGAAAAGCTATTGGAGTATTGGGAGCGTGGCTGGCAATGTCTGTTCGATGCTCTCCATTCCGTAACCGATGCCGACCTGGAAAAAACGATTCCTATCCGAGGCGAAGCTCATTCCGTTCCGCTGGCGATTCAGCGCTCGTTAGGTCACACCTGTTACCATATCGGCCAAATTGTGCAAGTCGCCAGAATTCATGCCGGCGATCAATGGAGAACGTTGACGATCCCGCGCGGTGGTTCCGCCCAATTCAACCAGGAAAACTGGGGAGACTTTGGGGACGGACCTCCATGAAGAGGAAGCCTTGTCATCAACCGACCGAGCCGCCGATACGGCTTTGATGCTACGATTGATTCTCTTTCACGAAGTTTTCCCATCAATTCCGTGTTTGTTACGAAACCTACCCGCAATGTGGTGCACAGTCGCAATGTAATTCGCGGACATTGGTGCTGGAGACTTGCAGTGACAGTCAGTAGGCTGTTGTAGGATGAGTGCACGTCGGGCGACCGCTGTGGCTTTGGATTCAAAAGCCAAGTGAGTTTCATTCACCGAAAAGCCCGCCGACGGTCAAGCGGCGAGAATTCAACAAGTCACGGAATTCACTGAGGAGATCGGGATGACATACAAGATCCAGCAATTAAGGCTTGGAGGAATTCTCGATCAGGCCATTCTGATCTTCAAGAATCACTTTGGGTTGCTGTTGGGAATCATGTGCTGTGCTTTGATTCCGATGCAGCTGATCTCCGGATTCATTCAAATTCGAATGTTGGAAGACATGTTGGGGGATCTCGCAAATCCCGAACCCGCGGAATTACTCGCGCCAGGATTCGATCAATCGTACATTTTTGTCACGTTCGGTTTTGCGATTGTGCAGGGGTTGATCGTTCTACCGCTGACGAATGCTGCCATCATTTATGCCGTGGCCCAAAACTATTTGGGGCACAGCGTGACAATCCTTGAGGCGATCAAAACCGGGTTGTCAAAAATCGTTCCTTTGATATGGACGTCGATCCTGATGGGTTTGGCGATTATGGGCGGACTGATTCTTTGTATCATCCCCGGGATTCTGTTCGCGATCTGGTTCGGATTGGCACAACACGTTGTCGTGCTGGAGCACTTGAGTGGCACCGCAGCCCTGGGACGTAGTCGGGATCTGGTGCGTCCCTATTTTGGAACGTTCTTAGGCTTGATGATCATCGTTTTTGTTATCGCATTCTTCATTGGAAGCGGTTCGGCGTTCGTCCCGAATATGTACCTGCAATTGGTCGTACAGGTCATTCTCAACGCCGTGGTGACGATGCTTTCCACGGCAGCTGTGGTCATTTTCTACTTTTCCTGTCGGAGCGGTCTGGAAAACTTCGACTTGGAATTGTTGGCGCAGTCTGTGGGCGAGAACGTCCCAGCGACCGATTCGGATGAGCGTGGATTTTTGGACGCCGACGAATAGAACCGGTTCTCCGACACCAACTCACAAATCGCGTTCGAAACATCTTCAATGGCATGCATTTGTGGCAACCCCCTGCATGAAACCTTGTGACAGAATCCTGTTCGTTGCTTTTGTAGCGACGCTACCGGCATCGGCGATTCGCGAAAAGGCGCAGGAAGTTGTGTCGCGCGCGGATTACCAGTCCGATGCCGCCAAGGATCCTCGAGGCGCGCTGCTATTCTGGAAGATCCTCAGATGGATCCTGACTCCGTTTCGATGGCTGTTTGATCAAATGGAAGGTCTGCCCGACGCGTTGCGTTGGGTCATCGTGGCGGTGTTGTTTGTGCTACTGGTTCTGTTGGTGACGCATATCGTGTGGACGTTTGTCAATGCCGTGCGTGGCGGACCACGTCGCAAGTTCGTGTTGGCCTCCCGCGAGAAGGAGATCCTGCCCTCCGAATACGAAACGGCTGCCGCCGAAGCCGAAGCCAAAGGAGATTATATCGGCGCGGTACGCTGGCTCTTCCTGGCTTGCTTGCTGCGTATCGAAAGAGCCGAAGAAAAACCGATTCGGCGTGGTATTACGAATCGAGAGCTGTTGCGGCGATACGGCAAGTCTCCCTTGTTTGATCCCTTGAGCCGATTTGTCGAAACGATCGATTCGAAATGGTACGGGCACGATATCTGCGAAGAGGACGATTACGTGATCTGCCGGCAGGAGCATTCGCGGATCTGTGAGATTATCGAAAGGCGGTCGCATGCCATCGGTGCGTAGCCTGATCCTGCTTTCAGTTCTGATTCTCGTCCTGTCGCTATTGGCGGCGTGGTGGTCATTACTGCAGCCACCCGATTCGGGTGGCATGGGGCAGGATAGTTTTGGCACGCGATCATACGGTTATCGGGCGATTTACGAAGTTTTGAACGAGCTGGGAATCGAAACACGACGACAATTTTCTCCCCCCTCTCCCGATCCCAATCAATCGACGATTGTGATGATCAATCCGGATACCGCCCTGGCAGCTGTCGAACCGACATACCTGCAATCGCTGCTGCCTTGGGTCGAAGCCGGCGGCCGATTGGTTGTCTCGCTCGAAGTTGATCCCGTCTTCGAAATCGACAGTCGCCAAATGACCATCGACGGGTCGGACCTCGAATTTCCAACACTGTTTGAAGCTCTAGATTTGCCCGAATTGGATATTCTGACAATTGACGCAGAGACAGGCGAAACCGACACATCAACGGCATTAACTTCCGACGATATGACTCTCGAAGAGATTTGGGAAGCCGGGCCAGAGGAACCAGCGCCTCCTCACTATATCGAAATTGAAACCGCCGGTTCGCTGGAGGACTCGACCGATTCGCTGCAGACGCTGGCGGTACATGGCGATCGATTTGCCACACTCGATTGTGAAGCAGCGGACCCGATCGGCACGATCGATTACACAGACGCTGACGATGTCCGTCATACGTTGGCAGCTGAGTTCAGGCGTGGCCAAGGGACGATCGCGGTCATTGCGGATTCGGCCCTCTTCAGCAATGGATTACTTGCACTGGCGGATAACAGCGTGTTGGCTGCACGCATGTATTCACCCGACGGAGAACCGATTGTCGTCGACGAGTTTTATCACGGCTTGGGAGTGCGGGGCAACTCGCTTTACCTGCTGACCCGGCCCGGATACGCCGCGTTGGCGTTGGGTTTGTTGCTGTTTGTCTGCCTGGCGTCGTGGAGAAGCGCGGTATTTTTAGGGCCGCCTCTGCCGGATCATGTGTTTCAGCGCCGCGATATCGGCGAGTACATCAAAGCGATGGGTCGCTTCTTTTCGCGAGGTCGCCGCACGCGGCCGTTTCTTGTCAGGCAATTGCGAAACGGCGTCTTGCGCGAGCTATGCGTTGAGTCATCTTTGCCGCCGGAAACACACGATGTTGACTTGGTGGCAGGAGCCATATCACGGCGGGATCCCCAGCGAGCGAAGGGGATTATCGAATCATTCTCTGAAGTCGATGCGGCGCTAAAGACATTGCCGCATTGGACGGAATCGCAAACTGTAATCACCATGCGGAGGCTGACAGCTTGTCTTTCGAGGAACGCATACAACGAATTCGCGAACAACTGGCCAAAGTTATCTTCGGGCAAGATGACGTCATCGACTTGACCTTAGCGGCGCTGTTTAGTTGCGGCCATGTGCTTTTGGAAGGGCCACCCGGCGTCGCCAAAACGCTGTTGGTGCGGTCCATCGCAGCGGCTATGAACTTGGATCATCGTCGCATTCAAATGACCCCCGATTTGCTGCCAAACGACGTGACCGGGTCGTCAATCTATCGAGAAGATACGCGCACATTCGAATTCCGACGTGGACCGATCTTTACCAACTTCTTACTGGCAGACGAAATCAATCGAGCCTCGGCGCGGACGCAGTCTGCCTTGCTCGAAGCCATGCAGGAACTGCAGGTGACCTACGACGGCGTCACGCATGAGCTGCCTGAACCGTTTGTCACGTTCGCGACGCAAAACCCGATCGAGCAGGAAGGGACCTATCCGTTGCCTTTGGCACAGCTCGACCGATTCATGTTTAAGGTAATGGTTGAGTACCCGCCGGCAGAGGACGAAGTTCGCGTTTTGTCCGAGCATCATGCAACGTCGGGCCTTTCGTCCCCGGAGAAGATGTTGGTCGAACAGGTCATGTCGCCTGATGACATTATCGCCGCTCGCCAACTCATTCGTGAGACATTCGTACGCGAAGAGGTTGTCGACTACGTGCAGCGATTGCTTCAGGCCACCCGGGATGATGATGCGCTCGAGGTCGGCGGCAGCCCTCGCTCGGGGCTTATGCTGCTTATGGGAGCCAAGAGTCTGGCAAGATTTCAAAGCCGCGACTATGTCACTCCCGATGACATTAAAGAGGCGTTCCTACCTGCGCTGCGTCATCGCGTCGTGTTGAGTCCGACTGTCGAACTCGAGGGCGTTTCGACCGACGAGGTCTTGGCACAAATTCTGGAAATCGTCGAGGTGCCGCGGTGACCGTCCGTCCGGGAAAACGGCTGCTTCACGCTGTTGCGGCTTTGTCCGTGATCGGTCTGCTGGCATTTGCTTGGGGCCAGATTCTGTGGTTATTGGCTGCCGTGCTACCGCCGCTTGGATGGTTGGCATACCGCGATGCCCGGCAAGCGATAACCGCGATCAGTGGAATCAAAGTTATACGCCACATTCCGAACGTTGTCGGCCGAGACCTGGAATTCGAGAACGCAGTCAGCCTGTCCCATGAAGGCGGTCTTGCGGTCTGCGGGCGAGTTCGCGATGTCTTTCCCGGAGAATGCGTCCCGCAGTGGTTGTCATCGGACTTTGCGTTGGCGGCGAACGATGACCAAGTTTCGATTTCGGCTTTGTGTCGAATTCCGATACGCGGGCGGTTTCGTTTTGGTCCGATATGGATCCGCGTCGAAGGTCCGCTCGGGCTGATGGAAGTTCAGCAGGAAGTCGACGTGACCGATGAGATTAAGGTGCTCCCCGAAACGCTGGTGTCGCGAGACGAACTTCAAAAAGATGTCGGTGCTCAATTAGTGCTGCTCGACAAAGTCGCCCGAGCGAGGCAGGTTGGGGCCGGGACCGAGTTCGTCTCGCTGTTTCCCTATCGATTGGGTGATGATCCGCGGAGAATTGATTGGCGGGCGACCGCCCGGCAACGATTTCCCATCGTCCGCCGGTACCAGGTCGAGCGGCATCGCGATGTGCTCATTCTCATCGACTGCGGTCGTCTCATGGGAGCCATGACCGATCGGGGGTCAAAACTCGATTGTGCAGTCGACTCGGCGCTGAATTTGGCAAGGGTCGCATTGCATAGTGGCGACCGATGCGGGATTGGCGTGTTTGACAGCCAGTTGCAGGGGTACCTCAGGCCGATCGTCGGACCGAAATCCTTTAGCAGCTTGGTCGAATGCGTATTCGACCTGCAGACTGATTTTCGCGAAACCGATTTTACGCGGCTATTCGCAGAACTACAGCGGCGTCAATCGAAACGCAGTTTGCTTGTGATAATTTCCGATTTGGGTGATGCGGAAACATCACGACTCAATTGTGCCGCATTGGCTCGGTTAAGCCAGAGACATTTGGTGCTGTTTGCCGCGCTGCGGACGCCGTTACTGCAGCGTGTGATTCATCAACCAACGACTTCCATTCGAATTGGTGCAGAACAAGCGGTCGCGTTAGGATTGGCTCGCGATCGCGGGCGGGCACTTTTCTCGTTGAGACATGGCGGCATCCATGTGGTCGATGTCGAGCCGCAACAATTGACCCTGCCGCTGGTCAATCAGTTTGTCGAGTTGCGACAAAGGAACCTGCTGTAGCTTATGGGGATGCGGCAGTGTTCCGCGTTTCCGAACGGTCATCTTGCTCGTTTCGACGTGCCGCTCGTTCGCGCATTGCACCATGCCCGATGTAGAGGATCCAAAACAGCCCGGTCGCCGCTGCAAAGCCCAGTCGCGTAGCGGTCGACCAGTGGCTTTGTCGCACATAGCTTTCGATGATAGCCGCGGCAATCAGCATGCCGGCCACTCCCAGGCAAATAAGGCCGCCCTCGCGGCCCGCGTGCAGCAATGCCTCTTTTTGCGAACGTAAACCCGGGTGAACAACGGCCTGCCCCAGCATCAACCCGACGCCACCACAGAGGATAATGGCGCCGATCTCGGTAATTCCGTGTGGGAGAATCCAGGCCCACATTTCCGAGTAGACGCCCGCCTGATGGTGAATGGCCACAAATCCACCCAACAACATGCCATTGAGTAGCATCAAAAAGACCGTCGGTACCGACGCCAGGATCCCCGTCGCCATCGCCAGGAACCCAACTTTGAGATTGTGTTGGAACAGGAACGACGCAAATAGAAACTTGGCACCTTGTTCCTGTTCGCGCCCGGCGCGTAGAACTCCGAGCAATTGTTCGCGCGAAGAACCCGGCTGCCTTACATCTTGCGGCGGCCAGACGGCATGGGCCAGCAAGGGGTCTGAGACTGCTGCGATATAGCCAATAATGGCGCCCCCAATGACCAAAGCAGCGGAAATAGTGTGTTGCTTCCAATTTCGGGCGATCACTCGACCGAATCCTTCAGTCAGGAATCGAACGAAATCACCGAATAACCGACCGCGCGGCGGCAAGTAGATCAAGCTATGCGCTGCAGCCGTTAGACCGTTCAAATACCCCACCAATTGCTGGTCTCTTGTTAAGCTCGAGGCGCGCGCCAAGTGCACGGTTGTGCGGCGATAAAGAACGTCAAGCCTCTCTCGGTCAGCTGGCGAAAGTCGATGAATCGATTTTCGCCCTTGCGTGACAAGGTACTCCAATTCATCCCAGTCTTTCTTGTAGCGAGAGACAAAACTACTCATACTCGATTTCGGCATTCCAATTTGCGTTGTCGGCACTTCCGTCCATTCGGCGATGGACACCGATGGCGTTTTACGAAGACTTGTAACCGCCCTGCCTCGCGGAAATTCAGCGTTTGCCCTGTCAAAAGCGAAATTCACGGGCATAAGTCATGGGCATATGAAAGAGCAAATTGCTCTCGAAATCCCGTTCTCACCATAACAGCTTAGAGTCGAGTGTCAAAAGAATGGAGAATTCTTTTCAATTCGAGACTCCGGAAAATGTGCAAGTTCAATATGCTGCAGCCGGGCTGGGAACGCGGTTTTTAAGCTGGTTTGTCGATCAGGTTTTGATCGCTATCTGTATGTTCGGTGTCTTCATTTTTCTGGCTTGTGCGGGCGTATCACTCAACGTCGTGCTTGAAGATTTCTTCGATCCCGAGTCGACCACACCCGAACAAGCCGTGACCTACATTCTCGGTTTCATCATTCTCATTATGGGGTTCGGCAGTTTCGGATACTTCACGGCGTGTGAACTCTTGCTTCGCGGGCAAACCCCCGGAAAACGGATGACTCATATCCGGGTCGTCAAGGCGGACGGATTTGCGCTCGACGCCGGCAGCATTTTCATGAGAAACATCTTTCGCGTGCTGGATAACGTACCGCTGACATGGATCATCCCCGTCATGTCGAAACGAAGTCAACGCACGGGCGACATGGTAGCCGGTACCTTGGTGATCTCCGATGAAACTCCCGAGATGAGCCATGTCCGCGTCCAATTGTCGAATCGCACGGCTGTCGAAGCCGAATTTCGATTCGATGCGACTGCGATAAAAAATCTGACGGCACAAGACTTTGAAGCGGTTGAACGGTTACTCGAACGCTGGAACGAAATCCCTGAAGCACAGCGCGAGGATCTCGCCGGAAAACTCGTGGGCTCCCTAGCTGTCAAACTGAAAACGGATGTCCCGCCGACCGACCGTCATGCTCGTTATCTCGAAGATCTGCTAGCCGCAGAAATCCGCCGGCAAAACCGCCTGCTGGGATAGAGCCTGCCCCAAACCCGGTTGTGCCTGTTTTCTAGCCTACTATGACAGAGTCTGCGCGATGCATGAGAGGGTTTGGGGACCGCTTGTAGCGAGGAGAAAGCGGGTACCCGTAACCCTTGGAGTTCGCAGCGGTTTCTGACGCAATCTTGTCGTCCGAACTCTATCGGAGGTTGTCATGGATTCGGTTGTCGACGGTCGACGTTTCCTTTGGCACGACGTAGTTTGCCAGCGAACCGTTTTTGGAGTTGTTCTCCAGCAAAATCGGCGGCTTTTCATACCGTGCTGCGATGACACCTCGGATTGAAACTCCCGAGAATTCCTCGTCCGATTTGATTCGATAATTGACGATGCTTCCAAGTTTTTTGCCGCGTCCTCGAAACATAATGTTACCGACATTCACATCGTTGCAGTCGTCGATTTGAATCAAAGCTTCGGCAAACTCTCCCCGTTCCGCGAATACTGTGCTGAGACTGACTCCGTCACAATTCGAAATGGTAATCGGGGGACTTCCTTCGCTTTCGAGAATTCGGACGTTTTGAATGATGATCCGATCGGTATGGCGAAGCTTGAGCGCATATTTGCACTGTTCAGCAGTAATATCACGCAGCGTCAGATTGTTGTGGCCGAACGGGCGGTTTGCTGTGCGAACGGCCTGGATGCAGTTCTTGGCATAGATGTCTTCAACCAGAATGTTGCTGTTAACCTGTTTGGGTTTGCCATGGTCCTGCACATCAACAGCGTACACACAGTTCTCGGCATAAACTTTTCGTACGGTAATATTGTCCGTGCCATCGCTGACCTCGACGGAACCGCGCAATTCGCTGCCATAGCAGCGAATGTTGTCGACCAGCAGATTGCGAATTCGTGCTCCGTCTGTCCCGCCGCTGATCGATACCAGATCGCGCATGATGTTGTATCCGGTAATATCACGCACAACGCCACCGGTAATGTCGCGATCGCCAGCCGACTCGGCGTCGATCATAATCCCATCCTTGGTACTGTTGCGAAAAACGCAATTCTCTATGCGAAAGTCATCCGCCGCGACGATCAGTAACGGAGACCGATTGTCTTGGTCCACCGTTTCGACGTTGCCTGTCAGCGAGATGTTCTGAATCGTGACGCCGGCTGCTGCAACGACGACCAACGGAGTTTTTCCCAGGTTGTCCGGCAACTTTGCGCTGAGGCCGACCAGTGTTAGCGGCTTGCGGATGGTCACTGGAGTCGATAGCGTCAATTCTCGATTGCGATTGCACCAGATGAAGCTGTGCGATGGGGCCTCATCGACGACCGATTGCAGGTCTTCTTGATCGACAGTGATCATGCGTGGGCGAGCCGTCGTGCCTCCATCTTGGGCCGGGGATACCGTCGGGTCAGCCCAAAAACAGCAATTGAGAACGAGCAATCCAGACGAGAACCGCTTAAGCATAGGTATATCTCCAAGCCGGGGAACCCAACCGATGGCGTCGAGTCGCATCTGTCAGTCAGTCACCATCCAACGTCAGAACTATTTGTGTTTTCGCGCTCTTTGGTTTTCGAGATAGGTTGCGCCGTTGTCAGCCGGCATCGACGCGTGCCAGCTAGTCAGTTCTTTGATCAAGCGCTCAACAATGTCGGGAAAGTCTGCCGCGACGTTGTTTGCCTCGCTCGGGTCTTTGTTCAAATTGAAAAGCTGTGGTGTCGAACCATCGTATTCACAAAGCAATTTCCAGTTTTGGTCGCGGATTGCTAAATCGGGCAAGTCATCGACGCCATAAAAAGCGTCACGGTCTGGTGGCCTTCGAAAAAAGATCGGCGCCTGTCGCGACCTTTCCGAGTTGCCGAGTAGAACATCCGGCAAAGGCTCCCCGTCGAATCCAATGGATTCGGCGATCGTTGTGTTAGTGATTGTCAGCAGCGTTGGGACCAGATCGATGGCAGAAAATGCAGACGTAGAATTGACTGATCCTGACTTACTTGGGTCAATCAAGCCGGGTCCCCACACGACCAATGGAGATCGAATTCCCCCCTCGTACAACATCGTCTTATGGCCGCGGAATTGCGCCGCGGAGCCGGCACCCAATTCGGGGCCATTGTCCGAGCAGACGAGAATCAATGTGTGGTCGCGGAGCTGCTGATCGCCTCGAATCAAATCGAAGAGTTCGCCGAGTTGTTCGTCCATTGTGTCGAGTACGCCATGGTACAATGTCCGTTTTTGTCCATCACCGCGTCTCGCTTCGGGCGGGAAAAACGGCGAATGAACATCATCGGGCCAAACGTTGACGTAAAACGGATTGTCATCGGCTTTTGCTTGTTTAATAAATTGGATGGCCGCGTCTGTAAACGAAGCGGTCACCAGCGAGCGGTCCTCCCACGCTATCGGTCCACGCCCCAATTTGTCGGAGCCAAGCGCATGTGGACGTGGAGGCTTTCCGTCGTGCGCGTCGCATAAAGGCAATACGCGTGGTCCGAGTCCCTCGAAATTCGTGAGCGATTCGTCAAATCCGTACTCAGTAATCAACGGCGCTTCACCCACGTCCCGCTGACCGCCCATATGCCACTTGCCAAAATGTCCCGTGGCGTAACCGGCTTGCTGCAGAAAGCGAGCCAACATGGGTGCGGCCGGATCGAGCCACTGTGCCATGCCGCGGTCGTCGTTACTTTGACGATGAGCCAGATACGATGTAATCCGCCACCGCTGCGGGTATTGACCTGTTGAGATCGCTGTCCGCGATGGTGAGCAAATGGGCGAGTTCACATAAAACTGTTCGAACCGCAGTCCTTCGGCTGCCAGCCGATCGATGTGCTGCGTGGTGACAGCCTCATTGCCAAAGCAGGAAAAGTCGCCCCACCCCATATCGTCAATAAAGACCAAAACAATATTCGGCCGATCGGCTGCTTGCGTGACGGCTGTCGACGCCAGCAAGACCGACGCTAAGACTGTATTCATGCGGGTGGAATGCATCGAGTGACCTTTTTGATCGACTTGATTCGATTTCAAATGATTAATTTGCAACCACAATTCTCAGTGATAGTCCAGTCGCCTTTGTACAAAGGAATCATGTCGCTGACAAAGAGATTCGAGAATAGTCGAATGAATCCTGCATGATGAAACCATTGGGCAGTTCACGTCCAACTGCAGGTGATGAGGCAAATTCATTCCTCAGCCGTAGCACATTTCCTTCAGATCTTCGAGTACCGCCTTCCAATGTTGTTTCATCTCCTCACGCACCTTGGCAGAGGGAAGGTGTTCCATATGAAATCTCAGTGAAGTCTTCCCACCAGCCGACTCTGCCAGCGCGATTTGCAATGTTGCCGGGCGCATGAAGTCAGTGCGATTCCAGGTCAGCCGAATTCGCTGTTCGTTTTTGACAACGCGGATTTCCCCTGAGATCTTTGCTATTGTTGCGTATCGCTTTCCCTCGACGAGTGAGAAGCGATTGACTTTCCCAAGCCAGCATGCGATCCCCGAACGCGACGTGATTAATCGCCATGCTTCATCACGAGTAACCGGTATCGTCTTTTGCACGCCAACTTGAAATCCTGTGTCCGCCGTTTGTCCGACAATGCGGCGCCCCGTTACTTTTTCATACGCGACGGTCACCGTTTGTTGCCACCATCCGGACAATTCGTAATTCTTTGCCAGGAACGCAACTATCTCTTTGTGGTTCCAGTCCGCCGCTCCTGCGTCGCGCAGAATCCGTATCCACTCATCCCAATTGCGCCCGGTGGCTTTCTGCACGGCGGCGTTTGTGACTCCGTCCAGTTTGTCGGTGTTTGTCTTCGTCATTACGCCCACAGTTGCTCGCAGCAATTTAACATCGCTTGGAGCGACTCCTGATCTGCCAATCGGTGATCATGCCCGACTTCAATCAGCGATGCGCTTGGCAGCCCACTGTTTTGGACAAGCTCTTCAGAGTCGGCAAATGGAATCACCTCGTCGGCGCGGCTATGAAGTATGAATGTGTTTGGGGGCAAGCTGTTTGCCGTTCCCCAATTCTTCCAGGCGGGACAAAGCAGAACCAAAGGAGTCTCCCCCGAGGAGATATTCATGGCGACCGCCCCGCCGCGTGACGAGCCAACAAGAATGTCCGGGCACTGCTTGTCAAATTCCCATTGCGCGGTTTGTACGGCCTTGTCGAAATCGTCGTCGTCCAATGCAGGATTGGCGACTTCGTGGCCTGCCTTTTGGAGAAAGGTTGGTTTTACTCCGCCCGGCACTGAATTCCAGCCATGCAAAAAGAGAATTTCCACCGATGCAATCTGCCTGATTCGTTGAATACCGCAAACAAGTTCCTCAGCCCGGGAAGACCAAGACCGTTGTCATTTGACACGACTAGGTCCAGTGATTCAACTTATTCCAAAGCATGGGTTGAGCAGCAGATTTCCTCAGACTCGGAAAATCTATTCCGGGCACATCAACAGGTTGACCAACAACATGAAGACTGGTCGCTACCGACATTATAAAGGGAACGATTACATTGTGCTCGGTGTCGCCCATCACAGCGAAACGATGGAAGAGCTTGTGGTCTACCGGCAAGATTACGGCGATCGCGGACTTTGGGTGCGGCCCAAAGACATGTTCACCGAATCGGTCGAAGTCGATGGCCGGATGAAGAGACGTTTCGAGTTTGTTGGGCCGGTTGATGAATAATATTCTCGAGAATGTGCCGAGTCATCTCGCCGAGGAGTTGATCGAGAAACTCGTCGAAACTCCGGTCGTCCGGATCGAGAGAATTGTGTCGACAGGTCACGCGACTCCCGAGTCTTTTTGGTACGACCAGGAGGATCGCGAGTGGGTCATTCTATTGCGCGGGGCCGCTCGACTGACATTCGAAGAGGACGGTAACACGGTCGAGTTGAACCCGGGCGACTACGTCGACATTGCCCCTCATCGCAAGCATCGCGTCGAATGGACCTCACCCGACGAACCGACCGTTTGGCTGGCGGTCTTCTTTCGTCAGCCATGAATTGGTCAGTCGCGACAGTGGCGGACAAACGGCCGTTAATTCAGGTGCAATTCAGTCGCTTGTCGATTCATGGCCCTCCGGATAGAGCACCTTGCGCAGGAATGCCAACGCGTGCTGCCACGCCTGATCGTTCGCCGCATCGTTTTGCAAAATGCCGTGCGCCCCTTGTTCGAGTATGACCAAACCGCTGGCAGAATTAAATTGGGTGATGGCCTTGTGCATTTGTATCGATTGCTCAACGGGAACGGTCGAATCCCCTCGACAATGAATCATCAAGATGGGAGGGTCATCCTCGGTAACGTGGTTGATCGGCGAAGCAAACTTCCAAGTCTCGCTGTCTGCAGAAAACGGTTCGCCGATCCATGCCCCATTGGACTGACGCTTGCTTTCGAGGCCGTTCTTCTGCTGGCCGCCCTCTTGCAATCGTGAGATAAAATCGAAAACTCCGGCGAATGTGACTGCACATTGAATTCGGCTGGACTGATCCGCGTGCCCGCCATTCCCTTCGAGAGTTTCAACGCCGCCCGACACAGCCAACATTCCGGCGAGATGTCCTCCCGCAGACTGTCCGAATGCCGCGATGCGGTCCGGCGCAATTCCCAGCCTTGCTGCATTCGCTCGCAAATAGCGAACGGCTGCTTTCGTGTCATGAACAGCGGAAGGAAACGTTTCATCGGGTGAACCACGATACCCGATACAGGCTGCTACAAATCCATTAACTGCCAGATAAGCCGCCATCGGTGCAAAAACAGTCTTTGAACGGGTTCGGAATCCCCCACCAACAATGACGACGACACATGGCAGCGGCTCATTCGATTCTTTGGGCTGATAGAGATCCAGTAGCAGGCTTTTATCGCCGTATTGGGCGTACGTGAGGTCTTGATAAACAACGACCGCGTTGAAACCATCGGAGTCCACCCCGTCCAATTTCAGTACTTCAGCAAAGCGCTTGGTTTGATCGGGATCGATGGGACTCGGGGATTGTGCCCGCAGCATCGAGGCGGACAGAACGATCGCAATGCATACGGCGGCGCAGCGGGTCATCGGCTAATTCCCTTCTTCCTTCTCGAACGGTAGAAGCACATCTGCAATGAATTCCACTCTTGGAATCAAACCGTAGCATAGCAACAAATCCGTATGACGGATGCAAATTCGTGCCATCGATGACGACACTCCCGGCGGCTTCAATTCAGCACATCCCCTTCGCCGGC